>VGPE01000025.1 GCA_016875645.1 Chloroflexota bacterium | reverse complement strand
GCGGAGTCCGGGACGCTGCAGTCCGGCATGTTCTGCAGGGCGACCGTGCCACCCCAGAAGACCGCGTCCCCGGAGAACAGGAACGCCCGGTCCGGCGTGGCCAGCAGGTACGACATGTGGCCCCGGCAGTGCTCCGGCGTGGAGACGGCCACGATCTGCAGCCTGCCCACGTTGATCGCCGACCCGTCGGCCAGACGCACGTCGACCGGGCAGGGCTCCTGGCGGTAGTCGGTCGGGTAGATGCCGGCCGCCCGCCCGAAGGCGAGGCCCGTCGTCTGCTCGTCGCCCGCTTCGATCGCGTCAGCGCCGTCCTCGCCGGCGTACGTTCGCCCCGCGGTCAGCGCCCGCCAGGTCGCGAGGCCGCCGGCGTGATCGCCGTGGTAATGGGTGACGACGAGGTGGCGGATGTTCGCCGGGTCGAGGCCGTGCGACCGCAGCTGCTCGCGGACGGCGGCCGTGTCGAGGCCAGTGCCGACATCGACCAGCGCGATCTCGCCGTCGCTGACCACCGCGTACATGTGGCCGTCCGAGGGATGGGAGATCCCGAATCCGAGATTGCCGCCGCCGACCAGGTGGACGTTGTCGTGGAGACGCATCGCATCCCCCGTGCGCGCCGGAATGCGCTCCGGCCTTGACCAATCGTGACATGCCGGGCGTGGCGGAATCGACGGGCGCATCCGAGCCGGGTCAGCTCGACGCGCGCGACCCCACCTCCCCCGCCATCTCCGCATCGGGCCGCGGAGCCCGCTCACAGCGCTCCCTCGGTTGCTTCACGGCGATCAAGCTGCCGGCGAGCGCCCCATCCGGCCGGGTCCGCCGCCCCGGGCGTGATCCCACCCCCGAAGGAGTCCCGCAGCCGCCCGTGTGCGGAGCCATGCCCCCAATCAAGCGCTTACGGCGTGAATTCGGGCTGGTTGGTCCGGGACGCCGACGAGGTGCCCCGAAGGCCCGCCGGGCCGGCATCCAACCTGACGATGCCCAGGAGTGTGAGCGCGTGATTGCGCCGCCCTGGCCGCTGCTCGAACGTTGGAGGGCCGTCCGGGATTCGAACCCGGGACCAGCCGATTAAAAGTCGGCGGCTCTACCGCTGAGCTAACGGCCCGTCGCGCCCATGGTACGGGCCGGGTCGATCAGGGCCGTGCGCCGGGGTTCCGACCAGGCGCTTGCTCCCGGTCCAGGCGGCAGGCTGCAACGAGACCGACGTCCGGCGAGCGGCGCGCACGCCGCCCATGGTCAGCCGACCGGCTCCTCCGCTCGTGCCCGGGGAATCGAGATCTGCAGCAGCATGGGTGCGACAAGGGTCGTGAGGACGACCGCCACGATCACGGCGCTGAACAGGTCGCCGCCCATCAGCCCATAGGCCAGGCCCAGGTTGGCCACGATGATGCCCACCTCGCCGCGGGGGATCATGCCGACTCCGACCGTGATCGCGCCCCACCGACCGAGGCCGAGCGCGGCGAGGCCCGATGCCGCCTTGGTCACGATGCCCACGATCGCGAGGGCCACGGCGAGAATCCCGATGGAGGGCACGAGGAGTGCGCCCAGGTCGACCTCGGCGCCGGTCACCGCAAAGAAGAACGGCGCAAAGATCAGCTCGAGAGGCCGCATCTCGTGCTCCACCTCCTCGCGGGCCTCGGTCTCCGCGATGATCAGGCCGGCCACGAACGCCCCGATGATCGCGGCCAGGCCCATCACCGCCGCCAGCAGCGCGACCAGCAGCATCAGGATGAACGCCGGAACCAGCGGCGTGTCGGCAAACAGCGGCCAGGTGAAGACCTCGCGCCGCAGGCCGCGTGCCCGCCGGGCCACCGCGAAGCCGAGGCCAAGCAGGCCGAACGCGGACACGGCGACCAGCAGGGTCGATGCGGACAGGTCACCGGTGGCCACGCCCGACAGAATCCCGATTGCGACGAGTGCCAGCACGTCGTCGATGATCGCGGCGCCAAGGATCACCCGCGAGAACGCCCGATTGAGGACGCCGAACTGCGCGAGCACGCGACTGGTGATCCCGATGCTGGTGGCCGCGAGGGCGAGGCCCACGAATGCCGCGGTCCCCGCTTCGGCGCCCGTGGTGAGGACCAGGACGGACGCGACCGAGAACGGCAGGACCATTCCCAGGAGCGCGACCCCGACCGCCGCCCGGCCGACGGCGAGCAGGTCGTCGACGCGCACCTCCAGGCCGACCTTGAACAGCAGGATGACGACGCCGAACTCGGCGAGCACGAACGCGACCTCGCCGGGCTCGACGAGTCCCAGGGCGTGCGGGCCGACCAGGAAACCTCCGGCCAGCTCGCCCACCACGCCCGGCTGGCCCAGCCGCCGCGCGACTTCTTCGCCGAGTTTCGCCCCGATGAACAGCGCCGCCAGCACGATGAGTCCGGCGAGGGGATCGGATTCGCCGGTCGCTGGCCCGGCGGCGGTGAACGCGCCCGTCACACCCCGCCGGACGAGCCCGAGCCGGGGTCGCGAGGCTGCGAGCGGACGTACTCGTCGGCCGGAGTCACGTCCTTCATGGCGCCGCCCGATCGCTCACGGGTCGCGCGAAGGCCCCGGCGCGCGGTGATGAACGGCGCGAGGTAGGCGATGACCAGGATCGGCAGCAGGAAGCCGACACGGCCGCGGGTCAGCGCGATCAGCAGGCCCGATCCGAACAGCGCGAAAAAGTAGACGCCGAGCGGACGGCTGGTCCAACCCGCGGTGAACAGCCGCCGCGTTGGAATCAGGACGAGCGCGAAGATGGCTGCCACCAGCAGGACCACGGTGAGTTCGCGCATGAACAGCGATCATACGACCCGTGACGAGCGACCTCGACCGACCTGTGCCCGGCCGCGTCGCAACGTGGCTCACCCGATGGGGACCGGTGCTGCCGCTCCTCGGCGCGGAGCTGGTGCTGCTGCTGGGCTTCGGCGCGATCCTGCCGATCCTGTCCATCTACTTCACCGAGCACGGCGTGGACATCCCCACGCTCGGCATCGTCGTGGCGGCCTGGCCGGCGACGCGGCTGATCGCCGAGCCGGCCTTCGGCTGGCTGGCGGATCGGACGGCGCGGCCGCCGCTGATGGTGGCAGGCCTCGTGCTGAGCGGGATCTTCGCCGTCGCGCCGCTCGTCGTGGAGGGTGCCCTGGCCTTCATCCTGCTGCGCGGCCTCGCCGGTGCGGCCGCGGCCCTGTACGACCCGGCGGCCCGTGGCTACCTGATGGACGCGACGCCGGCGAACCGCCGGGGCGAGGCGTTCGGCCTGTATTCGGCCGCGCAGATGGCAGGCTTCATCTTCGGCCCCGCCCTCGGTGGCCTGGCAGCCGCGCTGACCGGCGACGTCCGCTCGGTCTTCGCTCTGGGAGGCCTGGTGATGCTGGGATCGGCCGTCGTGGTTGCGCTGAAGGTGCGCGAATTGCCGGATCGATCGCACGTACACGCCGCACATCCCGTCCCGGCCACGGAGATCCACCGTGAGGCATCGCCCGCACCGGCGCCGGTCGCCGGTGCCGATGCCCCCCGATCGCTCGTCAACCGGCTCCTGCTGGCGGCGATCGCACTCAACTTCGGCAACTACTTCGCGGGCGGGATGTGGGAAGTGATCTGGAGCCTGTTCATGATCGGGCGCGGTGCCAGCGTCGAATTCGTGGGCCTCACGTTCGCCCTGTTCGGGGTGCCCATCCTGTTCCTGTCGCCGCTGGTCGGACGCCTCGTCGACCGTCGCGGGCCCGTCGTGTTCATCGTGGTCGGATCGCTGGCGGCGGTCGTCACCAGCCTCGTCTACACCGTCGTCCATGACCTGACGCTGCTTGCGATCGTGGTGCTCGTCGAGGGGGCGGGCTGGGCGCTGGTCACGCCGGCCCTCTATGCCGTCGTGGCGCGGGGCACGCCGGCCGGCCGTTCGTCCACCGCCCAGGGCATGTTCGGTGCCTCAGGAACGCTGGCCAATATCGGGGCCTCCGCGCTCGCGGGCACGATGTTCGCAACGAATCGCGACCTGCCCTTCTACTCGATCGCGATCGTGGTGTTGCTTTCCCTTGCCGTCAGCCTGCTCATCGCCGGCCGGGCGGCGATGCGACCGGCGCGGGCCGTCCCCAACCCCGTCCCGACGGAGGTCACCTGAGCGCGGCCGCGTGGCTCGACCACGCCGACGCCGTCAGCCCGACGGTCCTGATCCTCGGCGGCTTCCTCATGGCACCGCCGCTGTACGGTCCGCTGCGACGGCGGCTGCGTGCCCGCGGCGCAGCGGACGTGCTGACCGACGGGATCTGGACGCCGGACTGGATCCTGGCGGCGCCGATCGGTCTCGACCGCATTCTCCGGCGTGCCGACGCGGCCCTCGACCGAGCGGTCGCGGCGTCGGCGGAATCAGAGCTCAGCCGCGGGGCACCGATCCTCCTGATCGGGCACTCCTCGGGCGGGATCCTGGGCCGCCTGCTCATGGCCGCGGCACCGTATCGCGGCCGCCGGTTCGCGCGCGACGGGGACATCGGCGCGCTGGTCACACTCGGGACGCCCCACCACGCTGCGATCCGCGGCGAACTTGGGCCGGACGATGGTGACCCGGGCCGCCCGCTGGCTCGCCCGCGTCGAGCCGGACGCGTTCCACTCGCCGGCGGTCGGCTACGTGACCGTGGGGTCGCGGGCGATCGCGGGTCGTTCCGATGGCGTGGGCCGCGAGCGATTGGCCGAGCGGACATACCGGGCGTTCCTGCCCGACCTGCCGGGTCCGATCGCGGGCGACGGCATGGTCCCGCTCGAGAGATCGCTCCTCCCGGGCACGGGGCACGTCGTGCTTGACGACATCGTCCATGGCCAGGGTGGAGGCCGCCCCTGGTATGGCAGCGACGCCGCGGTCGATCGCTGGTGGCCGGTCGCGCTCGACGCCTGGCGCACAGCCCTGCACGCGCGCGGGCGCACGCGCGCGAGCAGCTGAGGCCGGCCAGAACCGGAGGCTCGTTCGCCGGCGTATCTGCGGACGGTCAGCGCATCGGTCGGAGGAGGCGGGGGAGAGGCCTTCTCCGATGGGAGAGCTTCGAGGCCGCGATCGGTGCGCTGGCCGCGGGCCGACGCGCCCTAGCGACGCGGCAGGTAGATCGTCATCGTCGTCCCGACCCCGAGCGTGCTCTGGGCCACGATGTAGCCGTTGGCCTGCTTCACGGCCCCGTACACCATCGCGAGGCCGAGCCCGGTGCCCTTCCCGGCAGGCCTGGTCGTGTAATAGGGCTCGAACAGGTGGGCGAGGGTGGTCTCATCCATCCCGATCCCAGAGTCGCGGACGACGATTCGCACATATGAGCCCGGCTTCGACCCCGCATGGCGCGCCACGAACGCCTCGTCGAGATCGACGGGCGCCGTCGCGATCTGGAGCTCGCCTCCCTCGGGCATGGCGTCGCGGGCATTGACGACGAGGTTCGCCAGCACCTGTTCGAGCTGCTCGCGGTCTGCGTCCACGATCACCGAGCTCGCGGAGCGCATCACGATCAGGCTGACCGCGCGTCCCGCCAGTCCGCGCAACATGTCCTCGATGCCCGTGATGACCTCGTCGATGTCGAGCGGCTCGGGCGCCAGCGGCTGTCGCCGGCCGAAGGTGAGCAGCTGGCGCATCAGGCGTGCCGCCCGATCGGTGGCGCTTCGGATCTCTCCAACGGCGGCCTGTGCGCTCGCGTCGGCGGGCAGGTCGGTCGCCAGCACGTCCGCATGGCCGATGATGGCGGCGAGCACGTTGTTCACGTCATGCGCGACACCGGCCGCGAATCGCGACAGTGCCTCCAGGCGATACGGACCCCCCACGTTGGTCGCGGCCTCGCCCTGCCCGGCGGCTCCGGCGGCGGCGACTGCCCCGGTCGCGGACGGGCGGGGCGGCGCCGGGGAGAGCAGCAGCGTGGTGCCGATGGCCCGGCCACCCTCATCGCGGATGGCCAACGCCACGAGCGATGCCTCGACGTCAGAGCCGTCGTGTCTGCGGCAACCCAGCCGACGGGCCACCGGCTCGGGCTCCCGGATCGTGCTGTCGAAACCGGCCGCCGGGGATGCAACCTCGGCCGCCAGGAGCTTCGCTGCGGCGGGCGCCATCAGGGGGATGTGTCGACCCAGGACATCGGCGGCAGACCAGCCGAACATGCGCTCGGCAGCCGCGTTCCAGAGGATGACGGTGCCGGTCGCATCGATCGTGACGAGGGCAGCCGAAGACGCCGCCGCGACCGACTCGAGGGTCCGGTCGGCACTCGGCGCGAGGATGTCGCCCTGCTGCCCGGCAACCGCCTGTCGCATCTCGACCTCTCACAGCCTGCCCTTCGCGGCAGCGTGCGAGGGTTGAGCGCCGTTGTCCACTTACAATTGATCCCGTCGACAGGGGGACGTGGGGGCGACCGGTGGATGGCAGGTCGGCCCGGTCACCCGCTCTGGGGCCTGCGCGGCAAGCCGGGAGGGAGAGATTCCGCCCCGGCTCGCCCTTCGCGTGAGTGGTCCGTCTCCCGGGAAGGCTCCGGGCGCGACGTGTGTCAGCGCGGAAAGATCGTCCCGCCGCCGCCGGCGAACACGACAGACGCGCTCATCAGCGCGACCAGCATCGAGATCGTCCATGCAGCAGCGACGGTCCGCACGCGGCGCAGGCTCTTCACGGTGGGCTCTTCCTGGCGCCCGTTGCCCGGACGAGGTGGCCGCGTCCTGGAAGGTGCAACAGCGCCGTCCCGGATGCTATGGTTCGGCCATGGCAAAGTTAAGTATTACTAAACTCCAGCACCGCCACCAGGAGGGCTCCTCGCCGCCGATCGCCTCCAGGGGGCTTGGCGGCCACCCCTATCCCGGTGCGCGCTCGGACTTCTCCCGGGCGCTGGGCACCCTGATCCGGTTCCGCCGGCGCGAGCTCGGGATGACCCAGACCCAACTGGGACATCCCCTCACGAAGGGCTTCGTCTCGGAGGTGGAGCGCGGCCGGAGCTTGCCGTCGCTCGGTGCCCTGGTCCTCATGGCCGAGCGGCTCGGCGTTTCGGTGTCCTACCTGCTCGGCGAGGTAGTCAATGGGGGCTTGCCAGGGGTGTACAATGCCCGCGGTGAAAACGAGCACGCGCCGCCCGACCCCCGTCGATGATGGAACCCTCGCGAAGCGCATCGGGGTCCGCCTCAGGGAGCTCCGGCTGCGCGCCGGCCTGACGCAGCAGCAGCTCGCCGCGGACCGCTACACCAAGGCCTATGTCAGCGCGCTCGAGAACGGCCTCGTCCGGCCGTCGATGGCAGCCCTGACGTACTTCTCGGAGCGGCTCAACATCCCCGCCAGCCGCCTGATCGGCGATGAGGCGCCTGCCTGGAGCCGCCTTGAGGCGGACCTCCACCTGGCGGCGGGGCGCTGGACCGACGCCCGCGACGCGTACACAGCGCTCCTGGAGACCACCCCTGAGACAGCCCGTCGCGCCGAGCTCCTGGCTGGACGCGCCGAAGCCGCGGCTCGTCTCAACCAGGCCGCGCAGGCTGTGGCCGACGCGAGCGAGGCCGCCCGGATCTTCACCGCCGAGAACCGGCCGGTCGACGCTGCGTTGGCAACGTACTGGAATGCGAATGGCCAGTACGAGCAGGACAATCTTGACGAGGCACGGGCGCTGCTGCGCTCCATCCTGGAACGGGTCCGCGCTGGGCTGCGCGTTGCGCCGGACTTCGAGTTCCGCGTCCTGACGGCGCTTTCCACTGTTGAGTCCAAGGCCGGCGAGCACACGCGCGCGCTCGCGTATCTCCAGGAGGTCAAGGGCGTCGCCGATGTGCTGGACGACCGGCGCCGGGCGACCTACCTGTTCGACCTTGCCTACAGATACCGCGAGACCGGCGACATCGAAGCCGCGATCCGTACCGGCCATGAGAGCCTGGCGCTCTTTCGGGCAAGCGGGTCCGAGATCGAGACGGCCGCCCTGGAAAACGATCTCGCGCTCGCCTACCTCGCGGTCGGCAACCTGTCGCGGGCAGCCGAGTACTCCGTGGAGGCGCGGCGCCGGTTCGAGCGGTTGGGCGACCGACGCTGGCTCGCACACGTGGAGGACACGCGCGCGCTCATCGCCATCAGTGAGGGCCGGCCGGCCGCCGCGCTGGAGATGGCCCAGCGCGCAATCGAGCACGCCGAGGCGACCGGCAACAAGCCCGCGCTCACCAGCGCACTGGTGACGAAGGCCCGAGCCTGTGCCGCCCTCGACCAGCCTGCCGAAGCCAACGCGAGCTTTGAGCGAGCGGCCGAGCTGGTGAGGGTCGAGGGGCCGCGGGCCCGCCTGCGCGAGGTCCTGACCGAGTGGGCAGACCTGCTGGCGACGTCCGGCCAGCATGAGCGTGCCTACGCTCTGACGCGCGAGGCGCTCACCTCGGGCTGAGGACCTCCGGTGTCCAGGCCCGGCACCAGCGGCCATTCGAACGGCTGGCCCAGGCCCATCAGTCCGCGCCGGGCTTCGCGTCGCGCCCAGGGCAGGCGCGCAAGGGCAAGGATCCCCAGCGTGGGCATCGCGTCAGCGATCGCCCCCACCAGCGCCAGGCGCCGGAAGCCGGGCTCCAGCGCAGCCCGAAGCCGTCGGTCGTACGCCTCGAGGCCGTCGCCCGCGCCGCCGGCCCAGCGGTTCACGGCATCGGCCGCGATGGCGCCGCTCGCGAGGGCGTAGCTGATCCCCTCGCCGAAGAACGGGTCCGCTGCCCCGGCCGCGTCACCGGCAAGCAGGATCCTGTTGCCCGTGACTGCTCCCCGGCGCAGGCCCATCGGGATCCAGTGGCCGCGGATCCTGGCCCCTCGGCGGTCAAGCCCAAGTTCGTCGGCATAGCGCAGCAGCTCCGTCCGAAGTCCCGCCTGGCGACCGCCGCGATGCGTCAGGATGCCGACATTGGCGAAGTCGCGCTTGGGGAAGTACCACGCGTAGCCGCCCCGGATCCCGAAGCGCAGTTGCAGTGCCGTCGGGGAGCGTCCGTGATCGAGTGGCAGGTCGATCTCCAGGGCCAGGGCGCGTCGGCGCGCCGCGCCGCCCAGTCCACTTCGGGTCGCGATTCGGCTCGGTTCGCCGTCCGCGGCAACGATCACGTCCGCTTCGATGCGGCCGGAGCGTGTCAGGAGCGCGGGACGCTGCCCGGCAGATCCGGGTACGACGTCGAGCACGGCCTCCCCGTCGACGAGGTCGGCGCCTGCGCGGACGGCGGCGGTTGCGAGCGCGAGGTCGAACGGAGCCCGCTGGACCATCGCGATCTCGACGTCCGGCAGCTGCAGTTGAGGTCAGGCCGCGCGGCCCCCGGCCAACTCGAACACGATGACACGCCGCTCGATCGTGGCCAGCGCCTCGGGCGGCACGGACCGAAGGGCACGCGGCGTCAGCCCGCCGCCGCACAGCTTGTGTCGCGGCAGGGAGCGAGCGTCCAGGAGGCGTACGCGAGCGCCACTCGCGGCCAGCAGACGGGCAGCCGTGGCTCCAGCCGGCCCCGCCCCGACGACGGCGACCTCGAGGTCGCGAAACGAGCCGGAATGCATCACGTCCGGATCGTACCGCCGGGCAACTGGCGGGCTCCTTCGCGGGGAGCCAGGAGCAGCGCCTGCCCGCCCCGCCTTTGCGCGCATGCGACGTGGCCGGTACACTGATCAGTCGCGGGGTGGAGCAGCGGCAGCTCGTCGGGCTCATAACCCGAAGGTCAGGGGTTCGAATCCTCTCCCCGCAACCAACTGCAACCTCAGACCCCGACTCGACTGAGCCGGGGTTCTTGATTCCGGTGCCTACCTGGCGATGGCCGCGTACTGGCGGTCGAAATCGGCCTCGCGCATTTCGCCGATCTGGATGGAGCGCACGACGCCGGCGCGGTCGATGAAGTAGCTCTGCGGTGGTGCGACCACGCGGTAGGCTGCCGCCAGCGAGCCGGTCGGGTCGAGGACCGTCGGCCAGCTCACGCCGAATTCAGTCGTGAACTTCTGCGCCAGGTCGGCCTCGTCCCTGTACAGCACGCCCACGATCGCGAAGCCGTCGGCCTCGTGCCGTGCCAGCTTCTCCACGAAGAGGGGGAATTCGTCCCGGCAGGGGCCGCACCAGGACGCCCAGAAGTTGACCAGCACGGGCCGGCCGCGCAGGGACCCGAGATCGAACGGTTTCCCGTCGAGCGTGGTGCCGAGGATCGGCGGCGCTGGCTCGCCCACCTTCACGGGCCCGCCGCCGCTCGAGCCGCAGCCGCCCAGGGCGGCCGCCAGCAGGACGGCCAAGACGAGCGATGGGAAGGCGCGCGGCGGGTTCGTGGCCGATCCCGTGGGCCCTACTGGGCCGTGATGGTCCCCGTCATGTTCGGGTGGACCGTGCAGACGTAGGGATACGTGCCCGCGGCCAGCGCCGGGACCTCGTACAGCCGGTCGGCAACGCCGTTGAAGATCTCGCCGAGGAAGACGTCGCCACCACCCGTGTCCTTGATGTCCACGTTGTGGGGCACGCCTGGGTCCTTGTTCACGAAATGGATCGTGAAGGCGCGGCCGGCGGGTGCAGTGACATCCTTCGACTCGAACGCGATGTTGAAGGCCGAGATCTCCACGTCGCCCGTCACGACGCTGCCGCCGGGTGAGGGTGATGCCGGCTGGCCGCTTGGGCTGGGTGACCCAGACGCACCGGGCTCACCACCACCACCGACCGCGCTGCGCGGCGGCAGGAGTCCAGTCTGGAGGACGAGCCCCCCGACGAGGAGGACGATGAAGACGGCCAGCGTGGGCCGCGGGAAGCCAGGTGCCGTTGCGGGCGGCAGATGGCCCAACCGGTCCCCGACCTCGACGTCGCGAGACTCGCGGCGGGCGTCGATCAGCCATCCCACGAGCGACACGATCAGCATCAGGAAGCCAACGACGAGCAGCGCTCCGCCGAAGACGAGCCCGTAGAACAGCACGGCCATCGCGATCGACGCGAGCAACGGCCGCCACGAGGGGCCGGGCATGTGAACGCCCGGCGGAGGGCCCGGGTGGGCGACGGGGGCGAGCTGATGGGCGGCCGGCTCCGCGTGGTCGTACTCGCGCATCGCCTCGCGGCCCCAGTACAGCAGGGCGAGCAGCAGGAAGAGCACTCCGACGCCCAGCAGGAGGCCTTCGTACACCAGGCCGAACAGCAGGAATGCCGTGCCGATGCTGCCCAGGATCGGAGCCCATGAGGGCCCGGGCATGTGGATGCCGGCGGGCGTCGCCGGCGTGACACGGCGCGGCCCCCGACGTGTTGGCCCGGCGCGGCTGAAGCGGATGAGGATCCAGACCAGGTACAGCCCGATGAGACCGGCCAGCGCGAGCGGGAGGAGGGCAATGAGCGATCCCCAGTCCGGGCTGACAAGCGTCTCGATGAACCGCAGGATGTCGGTCCAGAGATGGTCCATCAGAGGAGCGAGGGATTGATCACGTGGGCCGGCAGCGGCTCAGTGGCCCGACGGGCCGGACGTCGGGCCGGAGTGCTCGCCCTGATCGCCTGGCGAGCCTGCAAGCAGGACGTAGAACATCACCGACATCGCGACCGCGAGAGCGAGCAGCATGGTGACGCCCGCGTAGTCCACGTGGCCGCCGAACAGGATCGAGAAGGCGAAATAGGCGGTCGACACGATCACGAAGGTGACGGCGACCATGATCGCGGCGAGTCTCGGCTTCATCAGTGGCCTCCGCCGGTCCCGGGCAGCAGGTAGAGCAGCGAGAACAGCAGGATCCACACCACGTCCACGAAGTGCCAGTACATGGAGGTTGCCTCGACCATGTCGTGGTGGCGGGACGAGAACTGGCCGGCCATGCCGCGGTAGAGCACCACGCCCAGCATCAGCACGCCGCCCAGCACGTGGGCGCCGTGGAAGCCCGTGAGCGTGTAGTAGGTGGTGCCGAACGGGCCGGAGTCGAGGCGGAGTCCGTCCTCGTACAGCAGCGCATAGTCGATCGCCTGCATGGCCAGGAAGGTGACACCCAGCACGAACGTGACGCCGATCGCCCGGACGAGGCCCCGCCGGTCGTTCCTGCGAATGGCCCACACCCCGATCTGGCAGGTGAACGAGCTCAGGACCAGGAGGACCGTGGCCGGCCCGACCAGCGGCAGGATGTGCAGCTTGTCAGCCAGGTCGGCGGGCGGCCAGGCCGGTGCCGCCGCGCGGACGTTGAAGTAGGCCGCGAACAGACCCGCGAAGAACATCACCTCGGAGGTGATGAAGAGCAGCATCCCCAGGATCGGGTTGCTGATCCCGGTCCCATGGCCGGCGGCTGCGCCGTGGTCGGCCCCGGTGCCGCGACTCACGGTCATCGCCCGCTCGGACGTCGTCATTGTCCGTGGCTCCGGTCCATGCCCTTGGCGAGGGACCCGGAATCGGGCGAGTCATGTGGCCGCCCCAGGGCGGCCGAAATCTCGGCATGGCCCGACGCATCCGGCCCGACCGTCAGGGCCGGGACCGCTTCGCGCCGATGGCGCGCGTCGAACAGCGGCCGCTCGGAATGGATGTCGGGCAGCCGGTCGAAGTTGTAGGGCGGCGGCGGCGACGACGTGGCCCACTCGAGGGTGTTCCCCTCCCAGGGATCGTCTCCTGCAATCGACCCGCCCCGGAGCGAGATGAACACGTTCCAGAAGAACGGCAGGATCGACACCGCGATCAGCAGCGATCCGATCGTGGACCAGAGATTCGCATCGTTCCAGCCGGCGGTGGAGCTGTAGTCAGCGATCCGCCGCGGCATGCCCGACAGACCGAGCTGATGCTGCGGGAAGAACGTCAGGTTGAGGCCGATGAACATGACGACGAACTGGATCTTGCCCAGCGTCTCATTGAGCATCCGGCCGGTCATCTTCGGGAACCAGTAGTACACGCCCGCGAACACGGCGAACACCGAGCCCCCGAACAGGACGTAGTGGATGTGGGCCACGACCCAGTACGTGTCGTGGATCGCAAAGTCCACGGGCACCACGGCGCTGAAGGCGCCGTTGATGCCGCCGAGCAGGAACATCGAGAGGAAACCAAGCGCGAACAGCAGCGGCGTGGAGAGCGTCAGCTGGCCGCGGTACAGGGTCGCGATCCAGTTGAACATCTTGACGCCGGTCGGGATCGCGATCAGGAACGTCATGAAACTGAAGAAGGGCAGGTACACCGCGCCGGTCGTGAACATGTGGTGGGCCCAGACCGAGAAGCCGAGCGCACCGATGCCGGCAGTGGCGAAGACGAACGCCTTGTAGCCGAACAGCGGCTTGCGCGAGAAGACGGGCAGGATCTCGCTGACGATCCCCATCCCGATCAGGATCATGATGTAGACCGCGGGGTGCGAGTAGAACCAGAACACGTTCTGCCACAACACCGCGTTCCCGCCCGAGGCGGGGTCGAAGAAGTGGCCGCCGTAGTTGCGGTCGATGAACAGCATGATCAGCGCACTCGCGAGAACCGGCGTCGCCAGCACCACCAGCACGCTGGTCACGAGCGCCGTCCAGACCAGGATCGGCAGCCGGAACATCGTCATGCCGGGCGCGCGCATCTTGAAGATCGTGACCAGGAAGTTGATCGCGCCCAGGATCGAACTCGTACCGATGAGGACGACGGCGACGATCCAGAGGTCCATCCCGGTGCCTGAGTAGGCGTCCTGGGAGAGTGGCGAGTACGAGGTCCAGCCGGCCGCGGCAGCGCCGCCGCCGGTCAGGAAGCCGGTCGCCATGATGATTCCGGCCAGCGGCAGCATCCAGAAGCTGAGGGCGTTGATGCGGGGGAAGGCCATGTCCGGGGCGCCGATCTGGAGCGGCACCACGTAGTTCGCGAAGCCGGCCAGGATCGGGATCACGAACAGGAACAGCATGAACGAGGCATGCATCGTGAAGAGCTGGTTGTAGAGCTGCTCGTCCACGAACTGGAGGCCGGGCACCGCGAGCTCCGCTCGCACGCCGAGGGCCAGGAGCCCGCCCAGGCCGAAGAAGATGAACGAGTTGACGAGGTAGAGAATCCCGATCTTCTTGTGATCGGTCGTGGTCAGCCACTCATACAGGCCGGTCCGATACGTGGTGGCCGCGGGCGTCAGCGCGGTGGTCGCCATCGAAGCTCCTTACTGGACCGCGAGGGTGCCCGTCATGTTCGGGTGCGCGGTGCAGATGAATGTGTAGTTGCCGGCGCCCAGGGCCGGGATCGCGTAGAGCCGGGTGTCGGTGCCGTTGAAGATCTCGCCCTGGAAGACCGACGTACCGCCGGCGTCCTTGATCTCCACGTTGTGGGGGATGCCCGCGTCGTCATTGCGGAACTCGATCGTGAAGGGCTGGCCGGCTGGGGCTGTCAGGTCGGCCTTGTCGAAGGCGATGTTGAGCGCGGAGATCAGCAGCGTCGTCTGGCCGGGGCCACCGCCCGGCGCCGGAGTCGCGCTTGCCCGATCGATCTGACCCTGGAGCCAGGCCTGGTAGTCCGCCTGGGTCAGCGCCTTGACGGTGAAGACCATTGCCCCATGGAATTCGCCGCACAACTCGGCGCACTGGCCACGGAAGCTCTGGCCAGCGTCGTCCTCGTCCACGCTGAACTCGAAGACGTTCTCGACGCCGGGCACCACGTCGCGCTTGAAGAGGAACCGGGGGACGTAGAAGGCGTGGATCACGTCCGGGCTGCGGAGCGAGAGATGGACGGTCGTGCCGACCGGTATGGACATCTCCGGGGCGAGCTGGGTGAAGAGGACCTGCTGGCCGTCGGGCGAGAGGTACTCGAAGCTCCACTGGTACCGCTGGGCCACGGCCCGGATCCGGACGTCGGTCTGCGCCGACACCTTCTCGATGCTGTTGAGCGTCTGCCACGAGAGCACGAACAGCACGACGACGATGACGGTCGGAACCACGGTCCAGACGATCTCGAGCAGGTTGTTGCCGTGAGTCTGGACGGGCAGGCTGGTGTCGCTCGGGCGGCGGCGGTAGCGCAGCACCGCATACACGATCAATGCCTCGACGAAGACGAAGATCGCGAGCGCGATGGCGAAGACGATGTTGTAGAGGTGCTCGATCTCGCGGCCCTGGGGCGTGACGGGCTGCGGCATGCAGCTCGCTGCGACGAGTGCGACGAGCGGCAGGGCGAGGATCGCAGGCGTGGCGCGGCGCTGAAGCTGGCCCGGCGGGACCGGGCGGCGAAGCGCGCGCACGGACAGCGTCGTGCGCGGCAGCCTGATCCTGACGTTCGGCATCGAGTGTCCTCGGCTGGAGCTCGCGGGCGCCACCCGGGACGGGGCGGGCCACGACACGGGGGCAGCTTTCAGTCGGCCGCGGGCGGCCAAGACCGGCGCCATGATACCGGACCCGATCCGGCGCGCGCGGGTGTCCGCCCGCGCGTTACCGGATTGCCTGGACGCGGGCGTCGCCGTGGGTCGCGGGCGTCGGGCGTCCCTTGGAGGACAATTGGCCCCGTGACCATCCTCGGTTCTCGGCGGGCCTTCGGTCGGCTCGCGCGCGCGAGCTCGGTCGCCGCGTCGCTCGCCGCCGCCGTGCTGGCCCTCCTTGCGCCCCTGGCTGCGGCGCCTTCGGCGCTGGCGCACGGGTCGAGCCCCGAGCCCCCGGCTGGCTTCGGCGATCTCCTGACCAGCTGGTCCTTCGACCCGAGCCTCCAGGTGCCGCTGCTCGGCGTTCTCGGCGCCTACCTGTGGGCGGTTCGGCACGTCAACACGGCGCATCCTGCGAACCCGGTGCCTAGGGGCCGGGTGGCGGCCTTCGTCGCGGGCATCGTCGTGATCGAGATCGCGCTCGCCTCGATCGTGGAGCGCTACGACACGACGCTGTTCAGCGTCCACATGGTCCAGCACATCCTGCTCACGTTGGTGGCCGCACCGCTGCTCGCGCTGGGCGCCCCGATCACCCTCCTGCTGCGCGTCTCGCGCGGCGACTTCCGCCGGCGCTGGCTGCTGCCGGGCCTGCACAGTCGCGTCGTCCGCGTCGTCGCCTTCCCGGTCGTGGCGTGGGTGCTGTTCGCAGGTGTCATGTGGGCCAGCCACTTCTCGCCGCTCTTCGACGAGGCGCTCGAGCAGCTGCTCCTCCACCAGTTCGAGCACCTGCTGTACCTGGGTTCCGCGCTGCTGTTCTGGTGGCCCGTCGTCGGCGCGGATCCCGCGCCCTGGCGGATGGCCCTGCCGGCCCGGATGCTGTACGTCTTCCTGCAGATGCCACAGAACACGTTCCTTGCCCTCGCGATCTACAGCGCAGCAACCCCGCTCTACCCGCACTACGCGACGCTGGACCTGCCGTGGGTCTCCGCGCTCGACGATCAGCGCCTCGCGGGCGGGCTGATGTGGATCGGCGGCGACGCCCTGTTCCTGTTCGCGGTCATCGCCCTGATCGCGGCGTGGATGCGCAGGGAGGAGCGCGACGCGCCGCGCGAGGACGCCCGGGTCGCGGCGCAGCGGGCGGAGATGAGGCGGCGCGAGGTGGCGCTGGCCGAGCGGCTCGCCGCGGAACGGGGAAGGGACGCCGGACCAAGGGGTTCCTAGACGCGCCTGGTCGCCTCGCCCGACGAGATGCGCATCGCGAGCCACACGGGAATCACGCTGACCAGGATCAGCAGCAGCGCCACGACATTGACGACCGGCAGCTCGTCCGGGCGTTGGATCGACGCCAAAATCCAGATCGGGATGGTCTGGGTGCCGGGCCCGGCCGTGAAGTTGGTGACGATGATCTCGTCGAAGGAGAGCGCGAAGGCAAGCAGCCCGCCCGACAGCAGCGCTGTTCGCATGCCGGGCAAGGTCACCCGACGGAACGTTGTGAATGCATCGGCGCCCAGGTCGGACGACGCCTCCTCGGGCGACCTTGGCAGCCGGCGGAGCCGCGCCATCACGTTGTTGTACACGACCACCACGCAGAACGTCGCGTGGCCGACGACGATCGTGAGCAGGCCGAAGTCGACGCCCAGGGTCACAAACGATGTCTGCAGGGCGATGCCCGACACCACCCCGGGCAGTGCGATCGGGAGTACCAGAACGAACGAGACCGTCTGCTGGCCGAAGAATAAGTAGCGCTGCACGGCGAGCGCCGCGAGCGTGCCCAGGAGCAGTGCAAGGACCGTCGCGAACGCGCCCACCAGGAGCGAATTGACGACCGCCCGCGCCACCTCCGGGTTGGCGGCGGCCTCCGCGAACCACTGCAGGGTGAATCCGACCGGCGGCCATGCCTGGAGCCGGCTCGGGTTGAAGGCAAAGATGGCCAGCACCACGATCGGCAGGTAGATGAACGCCAGGACCAGCGCGGTGGCAGCGCGAAGGGCGATCCTGACCATCCGCGACTCAACCATGGAGCGCGCTCACAGGTTTTCGAAGGCGCCCAGGCGCCGGGCAACCAGGAGGTAGGCGATCATGATCGCCATCGGCAGCAACGAGTAGGCCGCCGCCAGCGGCAGGCTGCCCAGGCTCGAATTGTCGTAGATGACGTTGCCGATCAGCTTGGCGTCCGAAACCAGGTCGGGCGTGATGTAGTCGCCCAGGGTCAACGAGAAGGTGAAGATCGAGCCCGCGACGAGGGCGGGGAAGACAAGGGGCAGCACCACCCGCCGGAAGGTCGTCGGGCCACGTCCACCGAGATCCGCGGATGCCTCAAGCAACGAGTTCGGGATGCGTTCCAGACCGGCGTAGATCGGCAGGATCATGTACCGCAGCCACAGGTACGAGAGGACGAGCCACGAGTTGGCGATTTCGGCCAGGCCCGGACCCTCGAGCCCGAACGGCGCGAGCACCCAGTCCAGCACGCCGTTGCCCTGCAGGATGATCCGCCACGCGTAGACCTTGACCAGGTAGGCGGCCCAGAGTGGCACCAGGACCGCGATCACCAGCGCGCCCCGGACCCGGGGCGAGGCGACGCGGGCCATGTAGTAGGCGATGGGGAAGGCGAGCAGCGCATCGGTCAGTGTGACCAGCGCGGCGAGCCCCACGGTCCGCACCGCGACGGTGCCGTAGACCTCGTTCCGCAACAGTGACTCGAACGTGGCCAGGGTCCAGGCGAACGGCTCCACCTTCCCCGTGAACGAGTCCTTGGCCCAGAAGGCGTTCACCAGCAGGATGACCAGCGATCCCAGGTACGCGATCGCAAGCCAGCCCAGCGGGCCGGTGAGCAGGAGCCCCAATTGGAGCCTTCGGCGCGGGTACAGCCAGCGCGCGAGACGGCGCCTCGGGTTGGCCGGCTCGTCGGCGCTTCGAGGCGTCACGGCGTGGTCATCGTTTGGTGCGTCCAGTCATCGACATCTCGTTCGGGAGCGGACTGGCTCCCGGGATCAACCCGGGAGCCAGTTGACTGGTGCGTTGGCGAGCCGGCGGCTCAGGCGCCGCGAAGCTTGGTCCAGCCCTCCACCCAGGCGTCCTGGTCCTTGCAGGTCGTGGCGGAGTCCTTGTCGCCGCAGTCCTTCTGCGGCGTTGACCAGTACCAGATCTTCGAATAGAAGGCCTCGTCCGTCGCGTGCGTGAGCTCGCAGTGGCCGGGTGCGATCGTCTCGGCGTAGGCGCACGCCTGCGAACTGGTGGGCGCTTCGCCGAAGTAGACCGTCGCCTGGCCGTTGGCCTCGGCGGACATCATGTGGTCCATCCAGAGGTACATGCAATTGGGATGCTTGGCCTTGGTGTGGATCATCCAGGTGTCAAACCAGCCGGTCGAGCCCTCGTTCGGGACCAGCGCGGCGATCGGCTTCTTCTCGGCCTGGAGGAGGTTCGCCTGGAGCTGCCACGACGTCCCGACGACCGCGTCCCCAGCGGCATATGACGCCATCTGGTCCGTATAGACGCTCCAGTAGAGCGCGCCGGCCGCCTTCTGCGCCTCGAGCAGTTTGATTGCCTCGGCGAACTGCGCGTCGATGAGCTGATACGGGTTCTTGATCCCAAGCTCAGGGCGCTTGACCATCAGGTGCAGCGCAGCGTCGGCGATGTAGTCCGGCGAGTCATAGACGCTGATCTTGCCGGCGTACTTCGACGCGTTCTCCCACATGTCGTGCCAGGACGTGGGCGGCGTCGGGAAGGTCTCGGTGGGCCAGATGCCACCGCCTCCCGGTCACCTGCGCCTGGGTGCCACCGCCTCCCGGTCACTCGGTACCGTTCTGAGGAAACGGAGGGCTCAGGTGACGAA
>VGPE01000024.1 GCA_016875645.1 Chloroflexota bacterium | reverse complement strand
CGAGGCAATACACCTCGTTCATGGCGTACTTCGCGTGCCAGGCGTCGGCCGTGATCGGCAGCGCGTTCCAGACGATGTCGCAGGTCTCGGGCGCCTCGTATTCGAGCAGGCGCGCGACGCACGAGACGTTGCGCTTCTCGAGCTTGATCTCCATGTACTTCGCCACCAGTGGAACCTCCCGTTGCTCGTGAACGCCCGACACAGCGCGGCATCGTCGCGCACCATGATGCGGGCAGCGGTGGTCGCTTCGCTGGACGCGGCAACGCTCGACGCGGGAGGCGTGCGTGGGTTCGATGGTCGAGACGCGGGTTGAGACCGCGATCGTCGATGTGATGCGCGTGCCGCTGAACGGGGATCCGCTGGTGGCCGTCGTGCCCGTCCGGCCGGACGTCGCCGCCGGCGCCCCGGTCGTGGAATGCGACGTCCTCGTCGTCGGTGGCGGCACCGGCGGCGTTGCGGCGGCCCTGGCGGCAGCCCGGCGCGGCGAACGCGTCCACCTGCTCGAGGAGACCGACTGGCTCGGCGGCCAGCTGACGGCACAGGGGGTCTCGGCACTCGACGAGCACGAGCACATCGAGGCGTTCGGCGGCACGGCGAGCTACTACGCGCTGCGCGAGGCGATCCGGGACCGGTACCGCGCCGATGCTGGCGAGGCCGGCCGTGCCGCAGCCTTCAACCCGGGCAACTGCTGGGTGTCCCGGCTCGCGTTCGAGGCACCGGTGGCGGAGGCCGTGATCACGGAGCTGCTCCGGCCGCACGTTGCCGCCGGCCGGCTCGTCGTCCACCGGCGCACTCGGGTTGTTGCCGCCACCGTCGCCGACGATCGGATCACCGAGATCGTCGCGGTCGGCCTCGCGCCAGCGGCGGCCGGGGTCGCCACCCGCTTCCGGCCGTCGCTCGTGATCGACGCGACCGAACTGGGTGAGCTGCTGCCGCTGGTCGACGCAGAGCACGTGGTCGGCGCCGAGACGATCGCCCGGACCGGGGAGCCGCACGCCCAGCCCGAGGAGCCCAAGGCCCACTGCGTCCAGAGCTTCACGTACACCTTCGCGCTCGAACGCCGCCGGCCTGGGGAGGACCACACGATTCCGCGGCCGGCACGGTACGAGCACTTCCGCGCATCCCAGCCGTACAGCCTGACCATCGAGGTGCACGGCGGCGAGATCTACGGCGAGGAGAGCGGCTGGCTGGCGTACCGCGTCCTGGAGCGGATGCCCGGGACAAAGGGGTCGCTCTGGGAGTACCGGCGCCTGGTCGACGCGGCGCAGTTCGGCGGACGCGGCCGCGGGCACTTCGCGGCCGACCGAGCGCTCATCAACTGGCCCGGCAACGACTATCGCGACGCCAGGATCACGGAGGGCACGGCGGCCGAGGTCGCGACCGCGCTCCAGGACGCCAAGCGGGCGAGCCTGGGGTTCCTGTACTGGCTCCAGACCGAGGCGCCCGCGGAGGGCGATCGCCGGGGCGCTCCGGAGCTGCGCCTGGCGCCCGAGTTGCTGGGCACGCCCGACGGCCTCTCGAAGTACCCCTACATCCGCGAGGCCCGCCGCATCCGGGCAGTCCGGACGGTCGTCGAACAGGACGTGTCGGCGGCGCACCAGCCCGGCGCGCGCGCCGCGCACTTCCAAGACTCGGTCGGCGTGGGCTGGTATCCGATCGACATCCACCGGGCGGGCCCCGACGACGTCGGCATCAGCACCCGGACCCGGCCCTTCCAGATCCCGGCGGGGGCGCTCGTCCCGATCCGGATCCGGAACCTGATCGCGGCCGCCAAGAACATCGGCACGACCCACATCACGAACGGCTGCTACCGGCTCCACCCCGTGGAATGGAACATCGGCGAGGCGGCGGGCGTGCTGGCGGCGTTCAGCCGCTCGGCCGGGCGGACGCCGCGCGCGGTCGTCTCGGACGCGGGGCTCCTCGACCAGTTCCAGCGGGGACTGCTGGCCGAGGGCGTGCCGCTTGTCTGGGCGATCGACGTCGGTGTCGGGCACCCCGCGTTCGCGGCCGTCCAGCGGCTGTTCATGGCCGCGCCCGCCGCCCGCGACCCGGAATCACTGGCGTTCCGGCCGGACACGCCGATCAGCGACGGCGACTGGGCGGCCTGGGGCGGGTCGGGTGAGATGCCCGCGACGCGCGCGCAGGCGGCGGATCGGCTCCTTCGGGCCTAGACGTCCAGCGCCACGATGACGTCGATCGAGACCCGGAAGTTGAGGTTGGACTGGACCGTGGTGCGCGCGCCGCGCGGCTCGGGGAAGAACTCGGCGTAGACCTCGTTCATGCCGGCGAAGTCGGCCATGTCGCGCAGGAAGACCGTCGTCTTCACGGCGTTCGCGAGCGATCCGCCGGAGCCCTCCACGATGGTCCGGATATTGGTGAGCGTCTGGCGGGTCTCCTCCTGGATCGTGCCCTGGACGCGCTGGCCGGTGGCGTAGTCCATCGGGCCCTGGCTGGAGCAGAACAGGAGGCGGCCGCTGGCGATGACCGCCGGCGAGTAGGGGCCGGCGGGCGTGATGCCGGGGGGCGACTTCGGCTCGCGGGGCATGGCGGGGCCTCCTTCTCCGGGTGGGGACGCGGCCAGTCTAGCGACGCCGGCGGGCCGGTCGGGCGCCCCCTATGCGACGGCCAGCAGCACCAGCCCGATGCAGACGAGCGCGATGCCGGCCGCCTGGCTGCGCCCGAGGCGTTCGCCGAACATGACCACGCCAGCGCTGATGACGACCACCGGTCCCAGCGGGCCGACCACGCCGGGTAGCCACGCCGGGGCGACCTCGAGCGCGAACGCGCGCAGCAACTGGCCGGCGCTCTCGAGCAGCCCGGCCAGCACCAGGACGACCGGCAGCGCCAGGCGCCACCGGGACAGGGCGGGGGCCACCACAATGTCGCCCGTCGGGAGGGCGGGGACGGTCACGGCGCGCCGTCGGCGGCTGGCGAGCAGGACAACGACCGCCACCGTCATGTTGGCGGTGCGCCAGAGCAGCAGGGTCTGGAGCCAGCCGACGTCGCGGATCGGCGCCTGGAGGCCGATGATCGAGAACGCGTAGCCGGCCACCGCCCCGAGGGCGAAGATCGGTCCCGCGCCGTTGAGCCGCGGTCGCTCGCCGGGCGTCCGGACCAGGGCAACCAGGACCGCCCCGACAGTGGTGACCGCGACCGCCAGCCACTCGAGGGCCCCCGGCCGATCGCCGAGCAGGATCACGGCCAGCACGACCACCACCGCGCCGGTGCTCGCGGTCAGCGGTGCCACGACCGAGACCGGTCCGAGGCGGAGCGCATTCACCAGGCTCAGGTAGGCCATGCCCGACAGGCCACCGAGCAGCAGCACGGGCGGTGCCCATGACCACGCGGCCGGGAACGCCGGGCGCATCACGAGCGTGATGACGATCAGGCTCACGAAGCTGACGCCCAGGATGCCGGCCGCGGCCGGGATGGTGCCCAGACGCCGCGAGACGAGGGTGGCGAAGGTGTCGCTGACGCCGAAGGCGATCGCTGCGGCAACCGCGAAGAGCAGGCCTTCGTTCACCCCGTTGCGGTCGTTCGGACGGCCGGGATGACCTGCTCCACGAGGTCGTCGACCATCTGGTCCAGACTCCGGCCGGGCGTCGGGAAGATCCACGCCGCCAGGTGCCCGAAGCCGTGGCCGGCGAGCCGGCCGATCTTCTCGGCGCACTCCTCGGCCGTCCCCGCGATCGAGCACTGGTCGATCAGCCACTCGGGGATGAGGGCGGCGGCCCGGCCGATGACGTCGTGTTCCACGGAGTAGGCCGTCTCCTCCATGAGCTGGGTGAGCTCGGCGGGGAGCTCGATGCCCAGCTGCTTCACGATCGGCCGGCTGCCCCACATGGCCACGGCGATGCCGGTCCGTACGGCGGTCCGGGCTGCCTCGCGGTCGGGGTCGATGGCGACGTACGCCCAGGAGGCGCGCTCGAGGGGGCGCAGGCCCGGGCGCCGGCGCGACTCGCCTGCCGCGACGCGCTCGAGCGAATGCTCCAGCAGGGGCCCGTCCACGAACGAGGCGACGAGCACGCCATCGGCCAGCTCGCCGGCCAGCTCCAGGATCTGCGGGCCCCGCCCGGCGATCCAGATCGGGATGGGCGCCGGCGGCAGGAAGCCCAGCCGCGAGTCCTTGAACGAGACCTGTCGGCCCTCGTACGAGAACGCGCCGGTACTCGACCAGAGCCGGCGCGACAGCTCGATGGTCTCGCGGATGGCGGTCGCGGGGGCCGGCCGTTCGATCGAGAGCGCGCCGAATCCGCTGGCCCCCGCACCGAGCCCGAGGATCGCCCGCCCGCCGCTCGCGTCGGCAACCGTGGCGATGGCGTTGGCCGTAAGTGCGGGGTGACGGATGTAGGGATCCGTCACCGCCGTGGCCAGTTCCAGCCGGCGCGTCTCCGCCGCCAGCAGGCCCATGGTCACCCACGGATCGCGCCGGAACCGCTCGTCGGCCACCCACAGGCGATCGATCCCGGAGCCGGCGTCGAGCCGCCGGACGCGCGGGAGCAGTTCGTCGAAGGGCTCGTCGTTGGGGACGGCCAGGCCGAAGGTGAAGGCGGCCATCGCGCCTACGCCCCGCCCAGGACGTGCAGCCGCGCTTCGGTCTTCGTGAGCGCCTCCCCGGGCCCGTCCTCGCTGATCCGGATGGTGTGGCTCTGGTTGGCACCGAACTCGCCGAACTTGCGGAACGACATCGGCAGGTGGAAGACCATGCCGGGCTTGAGCGGCCGCGGATTGTCGATCCGGATGAAGAAGCCCAGTGTCTCGATCCAGGTGCCCGGGTAGCCGATCCCAACCGGGTAGCCGAAGTTGTGGTGGAACACGATGCCTTCCAGGATGGGCTCCACAACCTTGCCCGCGGCCCTGGCCACGTCAGCGGCCGGCACCCCCGCCCGGGCGGTGTCGAGGATCGTCTGAACGGCGCGGGCACCGGCGTCGGCGACGCGCGCGATCTCGGGCGTCGGCTGGCCCAGGATCGCGGTCCGCATCAGGGGCGCGGTGTACTTCTTCACCTCGCCCGTGATCTCGAGGAAGACGGTCTCACCGGCCTGGATCCGGCGGCCGTTGAACGACGAATGCGCTGACCCCGAGAGGAAGCCGGACGCCACGATCGGGCCCCAGCAGACCGTGTCGCTGCCTCCCCGGTAGAAGGTGTCCATGATCACGGCCGCAACCTCGGCGTCGCGGATGCCGGGCCGGAGGACGCCGTACGCTGCCTCGACCGCCGCGTCCGTGAGCGCAGCCGCCCGGCGCTGGTAGGCAACCTCGGCGGCGGACTTGACCAGTCGCAGGTCCTCGACGATCCCGAACGGGTCCTCGAAGGCCGCGCCGGGGAGGGCGTCCCGGAACCTGGTCAGGAGTGCCGGCGTGAGCGTGAACGGCGCCCTCTGCTCCAGGCCCAGCCGGCCGCGCTCGATGCCCCGGGCGCGAAGCTGCTCGGCCACGACGGTGACCGGGTCGTCGAACGCGTGGTAGCTGACCGGTGTGCCGTAGCCCAGGCTGTGGGCGGCCCGCGCCTCCTCGAAGTCCAGGATGACCAGGGTCGGCGTGCCTTCGCGGCCCACGATCAGGCACTGGAAGTCGAACAGGTTCTCGCTGTCCATCCCGGACAGGTAGAAGACGTTGTGAGGCCCGAAGAGGAGGATCGCGTCCAGACCGCGATCCGCGAGGGAGCGCTGTGCGGCCGTGACCCGGCGCTCGAATTCGGCCTGCGGGAACGCCGGCTCGTGCGGAATCGCCACCCTGGTCCCTCCTGGTTGCCTGCCGGTCGCCGGCCGGCGCTGCGGTGCCGATCTGCGATTGTGGCCGATCCGGTCGCCCGCAGGCTGGGTGGAGTCACGTCACCCGGGCGCTCCACGGACGACTCAGTCGCCCGATGGGTCACCGGTGAGCTCTCCCGATGACCCAGTCGCCCGGAGATGTCAGGCGTCACGTTCGGCGACCGGCCGGCGGTCATCGGCGGCATGACCGGTCGTCCGTGGCGGTCAGGCCTGACGCAGGCGGCCGAACGGATACGCTGATGGCCTCGACCCACCGCACAGGGGATGCAGCCGTTGAGCCGGGTCCCTGCGGATCGCGATCGACCAGCCTCCCGCGGTACCGGGGGGTCGATCGATGCCGCGCCTGCCTCTCCCGGGTTCATCGCGGACCCGTACCCGGTCTACGTCCGGCTTCGCGACGAGGCGCCGGTCCATTGGAGCGACCACTGGGGTGTCTGGGTCGTCAGCCGGTACGAGGACGTCGCGGCGATCCTGCGCGACCCGGTTCGATTCTCGTCGTCGGGACGGTTCAACGCGCTGCTGGAGCTCCTGCCACCGGACGAGGCCGCGCTGCTGGGGCCGATCGCCCGCTTCGGTCGCGGCGCGTTCAACGTCGACCCGCCGGCCCACACGGGCCTGCGACGGATCCTTCGCGACGCGTTCGGCCCGCCGGTGATCGCAACGCTTCGCCCGCGCGTGGAGGCGCTGGTGGCAGAGTTGCTGGACCGGGCGGACGCGCGGGGCACGCTCGACGTGGTGCGAGATCTTGCTCTGCCCCTCCCGGTCGCGATGGTCTGCGAGCTGCTGGGTGCGGCCGACGACGAGCGCGACGGGTTCGAGGCGTGGGCGGAGGCGGTGCTGGCGTTCCTGGCGCTGGGTTCCGTTGATGCAGAACGAGCGCGCCGCGCCGCGGCCGCATTCGAAGCGCTGGCGGACCGGTTCGGGGACCTGCTGGCGTCCCGCTCGCGCGCCCCTCGCGACGACCTGCTGAGCCAGATCGCCGCCGCGGCGGACGCAGGCTCCATCGCGGCGGAGGACGCACCGCTGATCGCCGCGGAGCTGATGATCGCGGGCCATCACACCACGAAGGACCTGATCGCCAACGCGGTGGTCGTCCTGTCGCGCGAGCCGGCCGCCCGGGCCGCGCTGCTCGCCGATTCCGCACTCTGGCCCGGGGCGGTCGAGGAGGTGCTCCGGTTCGAAAGCTCCATCCAGCGTGGCTGGCGGCGAGTGACGGAGGACGTCGACCTCCACGGGCACCGGCTCCGGAACGGTGAACTCGTGTTCCTCATGCTGGGCGCCGCGAACCGGGACCCGGCCGCGTTCCCCCATCCGAATCGGTTCGACTCGCGCCGGTCTCCCAATCGCCACCTGGCCTTCGGCTACGGCATCCACCTGTGCATCGGGGCGCCGCTCGCGCGCCTGGAGGCGTCGATCGCGCTGGCCGAGCTCTATCGCCGCCATCCGGACCCGACGCTCGTCGCGGCCAAGGTCGACTGGTACCCCAGCATCCACATCCGCGGCCCGCGGACGCTCGCGGTGGACCTCGGTCAGCGTAGGCGGAGGATCTGATCCGCGGGCACGTCGCGCAGGACGACGCGGCGGCCGTCCGGCCACTCCACGGTCATCTCGTCGACGACGGCCGCGTCGCCGAGTCCGACGTACGCCTCCAGCGGCATGCCCGACAGGTAGGACGACGACGCCAGCACAAGGTGCCGCTGGACACGTCCACCCGTGCGGACCGTGACCCAGGACCCGGAGGCCGCAGTCGCGGTGGGGTCCAGGACGACGGTCAGCCAATGCTGCCCTGCCGTCCGGTTTTCGAGCAACAGCGTCGGCAGGCCGACCTGGGTGATCAGGAGGTCCGGGTCGCCGTCGCGGTCGTAGTCGAACGGGATCAGGGCCCGCTGGTCGCCCGGCACCTCGCAGCCGGAGTCGGGGTCGGGCGTGAAGCCGCCGGCGCCGTCCCCACGGAAGAGGCGAGCGGTGTGGTCGCGGAGGGTGGGGCTGAGGTCGGCCACGAACTCGTCGAAGCCCTGGACTGTATAGATGTCGAGAACGCCATCAAGGTCCAGGTCAACGAACGCCGCGCCCCAGCCCCAGCCACCCTCGTGGACGCGTTGCTCCCAGGCCCGGTTGGTGACGTGCATCGCGCCGGGTGCGCCGTCGCCCATCAGGAGCGTATTGCCGGGGGGACGCGTCCCGAAATTCTCGTCGCGGTCGCGAATGTTGGTGACGTAGAGATCGATGCGCCCGTCTGCGTCGATGTCGCCCGCGGCGATGCCCATGTCGTTGCCGACGTTTCCCACTCCGGCCTCGCGCGACGCGTGGACGAAGACCCCGTCGACATTGCGGAAGTAGCGGTCAGGCCGGTGGTCCACCGCCAGGTAGAGGTCCGGCCGGCGGTCGCCGTCGAAGTCGGTGAAGATGGCCTGGAAGCTGTCGTTGCGCAACTCGCCGATCCCGGCCGCCCGGCGGTCCTCCTCGAACCGGAAGCCACCCAGGTTGCGGTAGAACCGGTTGTGGCCCGGATACCGGCTGGCGGCCCGGCTCGGCTGCGAAGGGTCACCGCCCAGGTCCGATGTCCAGTAGCTGACGTAGATCGACGGCAGGCCGCGCCCGGCCTCGTCAACCAGGGCCAGCCCGCCCACGATGTAGCCCTCGGGGGCGAAACCCGAGCCCGCCGTGACGTCCTCGAAGCGGCCGCCACCTGCATTCCGGTAGACGGCCGACGGGACACCAGGTTTCCCCGCCACGTAGTCGTTGGCCACCACCAGGTCCAGGCGACCATCACCGTCGAGGTCGGCGAACAGCGCGGCCCGGCTCATGCCGCGGTTGGAGCCCAGGCCGGCCGCCTCGGTGACGTCGGTGAATCTCGCCGCGCTCGGCGCGCCGCCGTTCAGTTCGTTGCGGAAGAGACGCGACGGATGGCCTCCCTGCCCGAGCAGGTACACGTCGAGATCGCCGTCACCGTCGTAATCCCCCACGGCGGCCCCGTTGCCCAGGTTGCGCTGCATGGCGACCTCGATCGGGTCGCCGTCGAACACGGTGCCGTAGTCGCCGCGGAAGTCCAATCCGACCCGGGCCGCGACGTTCACACATCGCGTGCCGGCGAGCGGGAGCGGGGGGTCCGCCAGGCGCGTGTCCGCCGAGACGACCCCGCATGCCGCCACCACGAGGGCGAGCGCGAGGACGGACGGCGGGCGCACGGGATCAGCCCGCTCCGGCCCCGGCAGAGGTCGGCGAGTCGTCGAGCACCAGCAGCCGCGCGGTGGACGTCGTGAGCGTCTCGGCCCCGGTGGGCGTGATCAGCAGGGAGTGGCTCTGGTTCACGCCCCATTCGCCGAAGCGCCGGAACGAGATCGGCAGGTGGAACGTCATGCCCGCTTCGAGCGGCTGGTCGTTCGAGGCCCACAGGTAGAACCCCAGCGCCTCTGACCAGGTGGGCGGGAAGCCCAGGCCGATCGGGTAGCCGTACGAGTCGTGGAACATGACCGTGTCGCGGATCGGTGCCACGACCGCTGCCGCCGCACGCGCCACATCCCCCGCCGGGATGCCCGGCCGGGCCGTGCGCACGATGGTCGCGACGGTCTCCTCGCCGACGTCCGCGAGCCGCTCGATCTCGGCGTTGGGGCGACCCATCCAGACCGTGCGCATGATCGGCGCGGTGTAGCGGCGCACCTGGGCCGTGAACTCCAGGAACACGGCATCGCCGGCCTGGACTCGCCGCCCGGCGAACGACGAGTGCGGTGCGCCGGCGCGGAAGCCCGACGCCACGATTGGCCCGAGACAGGTGGCCTCGCCGCCCTCACCGTAGATCACACTCGTGATCGCTGCCGCCAGCTCGCCATCGGACACGCCCACGTGGACGGCGGCGCACGCGACATCGACCGCCCGGTCCGTCAGCGCCGCCGCGCGGCGCATGTACCCGATCTCCGCCG
Organism: Chloroflexota bacterium; assembly: GCA_016875645.1. Lineage (GTDB taxonomy): Bacteria > Chloroflexota > Limnocylindria > Limnocylindrales > CSP1-4 > VGPE01. The sequence goes on along the minus strand of VGPE01000024.1, from coordinate 9,632 downwards.
CCGACTTCACGCGGCGCGGGATCTCGACGCAGGGGAAGGAATCCTCGATGGTCGCGTCGGGCAGGTGCGCCACCAGCGCCCCGAACTGGTTCGCGTTGAGCCCGAGCATGGGTCGCTCGACACCCAGCCGGCCGTTGGCAAGGCCGAGCCGGCGCAGGACGCCGGCCACCACGCCCAGCGGGTCCTCGTTCGCCCGGTAGAGCACGACGTCATCGAGCCAGCACGTGTTCTCGGCGCGCCCGGCCTCGAACCAGAACAGGACCAGGACCGGGTCCCGGTCGCGGGGGACGATCACCGCCTGGATGTCGGACAGGTTGTCGTTGTCCAGGCCCGAGACGTAGCACAGGTTCTGGGGCCCGAACAGGACCAGCGCGTCGAGGTTGCGCGACTCCATCTGGCGGCGCACGGCCGCCAGGCGGGACCGGTACTCCGAGACCTCGAACGCGAGCTCGCGCGGGATGGCCATCACGTCCTCCTGGTGAGGGCGGCTGGGCTGGCCGCCGTGAGCGACTGGCCGACCAGGCGCAGCGGCGCGCCGGCGGCACGGAAGGCGCCCCACATCGTCACCTGGATCGCCGTCAGCACCGGCTTGCCAAGGCGCGCTTCCGCCCGCGCCACGAGGTCCAGTGTCCCGAGACCGGTGCATGAGAGGAAAATTCCATCGGCGTCGGGACGGTCCGCCGCGCGCAGGAGGTCGATGATCTCGTCGTCCGTGGTTGCCTGGATCGCTGCGCCGTGCGGCAGTCCCAGGTTCTCCAGCGACGCTGCCTCGTAGCCGGCCTCCTCGACGAAGGCCACCAGGCGCTCCCCGATCTCCGCCGGGTAGGGCGTCGCGAGCGCCAGCCGGCGCAGGCCAAGGAGGGCGAACGCATCCAGCATCGACCCGCTGGTCGTGGTCGTGACGGCGGCGCCCGCTTCGCGCATCGCGGCATGGAGGGCCCGCTCACCGGCCAGGCCCAACACGAACGAGCCCGACGTGCAGGCGTAGGTCACCACGTCCGGCTCGGCCGTGATGACGCTGCGGGTCGCGAATCGCACGTCGTCAAGGTCGGCCGTGGCCTCGGCGAGGGCGACACCGAGCACGCCGTCGTGGTACGCCGTCCGGGTGATGTGGAGCGTGGCGTCGTCGGGGCACCAGCGCCAGAGCTCCCGGTCGTTCGAGGTGTCGAACGGCACCAGCAGCGCGATACGCGCCAGGTCGCCGGTCATCTCAGCGTTCGAGGACGGCGCGCAGGAACGCCCGCGTCCGCTCGTGGGCTGGATTGGTGAACAGCACCGACGACGGCGCGTCCTCCACGATGACCCCTTCGTCCATAAAGATCACCCGGTCGCTGATGTCGGCTGCGAACTTCATCTCGTGGGTCACGATGAGCATCGTCATCGCTGTCTCGTGGGCGAGGTTGCGGATGACGGTCAGGACTTCTCCGACCAATTCGGGGTCGAGGGCCGAGGTCACCTCGTCGAACAGCATGATCCGCGGGCGCATCGCAAGCGCCCGCGCGATCGCGACGCGCTGCTGCTGCCCGCCCGAGAGCTTGCGGGGGTGGACGTCCGCCTTGTCTTCGAGCCCCACCACGTGCAGGAGTTCGAGTCCGCGGGTCCGGGCCTCCGCCCGAGTGAGGCCCAGCGCGTTGACCGGTCCCAGCATCACATTCTGGAGCGCCGTCATGTGGGGAAACAGATTGAAGTGCTGGAACACCATGCCGATCTTGCCCCGGACCTGGCGCAGGTGCCGCTCGTCGTCGGGGACCAGCCGGTCGCCGACCCGCTTCTGGCCAAGCAACTCACCCTCGATCTCGATCGTCCCGGAATCAGGCCGTTCCAGCGTCATCGCCAGGCGCAGGATCGTTGTCTTCCCGGAGCCCGACGGGCCGATGATCGCGAGCCGCTGACCGGTGGGCACCTCCAGGTCGATGCCGCGCAGGACGCGGACGGCCCCGAACGACTTGTGGACGCTGCGGAAACGGACGGCGGTGACGCCGGCCGCCGCGGTGGTCGGCGCCATGTCGATCGGGACGGGCACGCCCCCTGGCGTGCTGCTGCGGGCCCCGGTCACCGCGTGGCAAACCTGCGCTCGAGCCCACGCACCAACAGTGCCGAGGGCAGGCTGAGCGCAAGAAAGATAGCGCCCACGATCGTGATCGGCTCCAGATACCGGAACGAGAGGCCGGCCTCCGTCAGCGCGGTTCCCAGAAGTTCCAGCACCGTGATGGTCGCCAGCAGAGGCGTGTCCTTGAACATCGAGACCAGGTAGTTCCCGAGGGCCGGGATGACCGGCGGGATCGCCTGCGGCAGGATGATCAACCGCCACGTCTGTAGCGGACCGAGGTTGAGCGTTGTGGCGGCCTCCCACTGGCCGCGCGGCACGCCGGTGATTCCGGCCCGGTACACCTCTGCGGTGTAGCTCGAATAGTGCAGTCCCAGGGCCAGGACCCCGGTCACGAAGGCGCTCAACGCCAGACCGTACAGCGGCAGGATGTAGAACAGGAAGAACAGCTGCGTCAGAAGGGGTGTACTGCGGATGAACTCGATGTAGAAGCCGGCCGTGGCCGACACCGGCCGGAACCGCGACATGCGCAGGATCGCCAGGACCAGGCCTCCAACGACCGCGAAGGTCATGCCCCATATGGTGGCCTGAAACGTGACGACCGTGGCGTTGAGCAGCGTCGGCAGGATGCGGATTGCGTAGTCGACGTCGAAGGTCATCCCGTTCGCCCCAGGTGCAGCCCGCGGCTCAGGCGGCGCTCTGCCCAGCGCACTGACCACGTGATCGGGAGGGCCATCACGAAGTAGAGCAGCAGCACCAGCACATAGATCTCGTCTCGGCGACCTTCGGCCCGGAGGAGGAGCTTCCCGGCGAAGGTCAACTCGGTGATCGTGATCAGCGACACGAGCGACGTGCCCTTCAGGAGCTCGATCAGCAGGTTCCCGAACGGCGGGAGCATCGCCACCAGCGCCTGCGGCAGGATGACCAAACGCATGGTGGCCGCGCGCGTAAGGTTGAGGGCGACGGCGGCATCCCGCTGCCCGCGATCCACGTTCAGGATGGCCGCACGGACCACTTCTGATCCGTACGCACCCACGTTGATGCCGAGCGCGAAGACGCCCGTCAGGAAAGCCGGCAGCGACAGCCCGGTGATCGGCAGCACGTAGAAGAAGAAGAAGATCTGCACGATCGCCGAAGTGCCGCGGAAGATCTCTACGTAGACCGCGGCGATCGCCCGGACGGCCCTGTTCGATGACAACCGCGCGAGGCCGGCGACGAGCGAGAAGAAGGCGGCGACAACGGCCCCGAGGAGGGTCAGCTGGACCGTGACCGCCGCTCCCGCAAGGAGCTGCGGGAGCAGGTCAAGCGGGCTGGACATCTGTCGTGAGATCGAGCCGGCGACGCGGTCGGATCCGCGTCACCGGCTCGTCAGCCGTTCTGTCTTGCGGGGAACCCGTGGCTCCGCTCAGGCCTTGCAGAGCTGGTCGGCCGTCTTGTCGGCGGGGGCGATGTCGCGTGCCTGGAAGCCGAACGGCTCCATGATCTTGAGCAGCTCGCCGCTTGCCTTGGCCTTCGCCTGCCACGCGTTGTAGGCATCCTTGAGGTCGCCGTCCTCCTTTCGGAAGCCGATCGCGACGTACCCAACGGCATCGTTGCCGCTCGAGTCCTTGGGGATCTCCGAGAGCGCCACGATCTCGAGGTTGGCGTCGCCCGACTTCCCGACGATGTCCGTTGCGGACAGCGAAGTGAGGGCAAATGCGTCGACGCGACCGGCCTGGAGCCCCGCCAGCATGGACGGAAGGTCGGGGAACAGGACCTGGCGGTCCTTGGGGATCCCGGCCACGTCCGCGAGCTCGACCTCGATCGACGCCGTGACGGCGCCGTACTTCGCGTCGCTGCCGGCGAAGGACTTGTAGCTGGTCAGCCCCTTGGGATTGCCCTTCTTGACCACGAACACGGTCAGGGCGTTGACCTCCGGGTTGGAGAACGCGATCTGCTCACAGCGCGCCGGGCGGATGTTCATCCCGCCCCCATTGACGTCGAAGCGCTTGGCCACGAGCCCGGGGATCAGCGCCGAGAACTCGGTCAGGACGCCGTTGATCTTGATCTCCGGATCGACGGTCGCGAAGAACGCGCGGAGCGCCTCCGGATAGCCGCCGGTGAGCTTCTCGGACGTTGCGAAGTTGTAGGGCGGCTCGTTGATGAACCCGATCGTGACCACCTTTTCGCGCTTGATGCGCGCGAAGGTGGTCTCGTTGGCCGGCGGCCCCGATGCCGCGCCGCTGCCGGCCGGAGCCGAGCTCTGACAGGCCGCCAGGAACACCGACCCCACGAACAGCAGCGTGCCCATCACGAGGCCCCGCCGTGACAGAGACCCCCGGGATGTCCGGTCGACCATTGGAAACTCCTTTCCTCCGACGGTGCAAATTCGCAGCGCGAGCATAGATGTTTGCGCCGGCCTCGTGGCCCTTGATTCGAGCGTCGTACCACGGCGGTCCGGCCCATCCGATCGGCCCGTAAGATCTGTGCCGGCGTCTCCGCGCGGAGGCTGAGGCCCGGAGGGATGGTTCGGATGTCGACGGAGGCGCACGCGGTCGCTCACGATGCCGCGACGACGGTGCCGGCGGACATGAGCTGGGACGGATCGCGCCAGCGGCTGGAGCGTGCCAAGCGGGTCACGCCGGGCGGCGTCCACACGAACATCCGGCTGTACGAGCAGCCGTTTCCCCTGTTCATCGATCGGGGCGAGGGTTCCCGCTTGTGGGACGTGGACGGCAACCAGTACATCGACTACGTCCTCGCCAACGGCCCGATGCTCCTCGGCCATTCGCCCCGGCCCGTGGTGGAGGCCGTCAAGGCGCAGCTGGACCGCGGCCTGCTCTATGCGGCCCAGACGGACCTCGAGATCGAGGCCGCGGAACGGATCGTGGAGATCCTGCCCTGCGCCGAGAACGTCCGGTTCAACATGACCGGCACCGAGGCCGTACAGGCGGCACTGCGGATCGCTCGAGCGGCCACGGGCCGCCAGAAGGTGCTGATCTTCCAGGGCCACTACGACGGCTGGGCGGACTCGGTGCTGTGGAACGTGGGCACGCCGTCGACTGCTCGCCCCGACGGATCGATCGAGCCGGTCCCCGAATCGCAGGGCATCGAGCTCGCGGTCGGGCGCGACCTGATCGTCACCCAGTGGAACGACCCCGATCTCGTGGAGTCCGTGCTGGCCGCCCATCGGGATGAGATCGCGGCCGTGATTATGGAGCCGATCATGGGCAACAGCGGGGTCATCCCGCCCCGCCCGGGCTACCTCCAGGCGGTGCGCGACCTGTGCACCCGGTTCGGGGTGGTGCTGATCTTCGACGAGATCATCACCGGGTTCCGCGTCGGTCAGGGCGGCGCCCAGGGGCGCCTCGGTGTGACGCCGGACCTCTGCGTGTTCGGCAAGGCGGTGGCGTCCGGCATGCCCGTGGCGGGCGTCGCCGGCCGCGCCGACCTGTTCGCCGAGATCGGTACGGGCAAGGTGATGCACGCGGGCACGTTCAACTCGTACCCGCCCGGGATGGCCGCCTGCGTGGCCACGCTGCGCATCCTCACCGACCCGGCGTGGGACGTCTACGGGACGATGGAGCGAGTCGGGACGCGCCTGCGCGACGGCCTGGCCGAGGCGGCGCGGATGTCCGGCCTGGACGTGCTGGTCCAGGGCCTGCCGATGGTGTTCAACACCTCGTTCACGTCGCTGACCGAGATCGTCGACCATCGGGGCGCAATCCAGTCGGACGTGCCCGCCCTGCGGCGGTTCATCCCGCACCTGCTGCGGCGCGGCGTGCGGATCGCGGGCCGCGGCAACTGGATGCTCTCGGCCGCTCATACGATCGATGACGCCGACCGGACCATTGAGGCCTTCGCCGGCGCGCTGGAGGCCTTCCGCGAAGCAGAGGGGAAGCGAGCATGAGCGCAGCGCGCGGGGCGCCCGCCGGGCGCCCGGACACGGGCTCGATTCGCACGGTCACCGGCGACATCGCGCCTGGTGACCTCGGCTGGACGCTGATCCACGAGCACCTGATCTGCTCGCTGGCCAAGTACTGGATCCCCGACACCGCGCCTGACCTCGCCACCGCGAAGGTGAGCCTCGAGACGCTCACGCGAGTCAAGCGCCACGCCTTCGCCGTCCGCGACAACCTGGTCGTCGACGACGTCGAGAACGCGATCCGCGAATCCGGGGAGTACCTGGCGGCGGGTGGCCGGACGATCGTGGAGGTGACCTCGCACGGCATCGACCGTGACGTCCGGGCCCTGGAGATCATCTCCCGCCGCTCCGGGGTCCAGGTCATCGCCGGCTGCGGCTACTACATCCAGATCACGCATCCGCGCAACCTCGAGGACCGCAGCGAGCAGTCGCTCAGCGACGAGATGATCGAAGAGATCACGGTCGGCGTCTCGGGCACTGGGGTCCGGGCCGGCGTGATCGGCGAGATCGGCGTGGGCACGTACCCGATGCACCGCGCGGAGCGCAAGGTGCTGCGGGCGTCGGCTCGGGCGCAGGTCGCGACGGGCGCAGGGATGGTCGTCCACAGCGCGCCGGGCTCGAAGGAATCGGTGTTCGAGATCGTCGGCGTGCTCGAGCGATCGGGGGCGCTCATGGACAAGGTGGTCGTCAGCCACCTCGAGGAGCGCTTCCGGGACGACATCAGGGCGTTCCGGCGGATTGCGGCCACCGGCGCCATCTTCGGCTTCGACACGTTCGGCCGGGAGATCTACTACGAGGGCCGGCGCAAGCAGCACCCGTCGGACACCCAGCGGATCGAGATGATCGCGCGCCTGCTCGACGCCGGCCTCGGCGACCACATCACCCTCGCGCAGGACATCTGCCTCAAGCACGAGCTCACCAGGTACGGCGGCCAGGGCTACGCTCACGTACCAGCCAACATTGTCCCGAGGCTCCTCCATGCGGGCGTGCCCGTGGACGCGGTCGAGGCGATGCTGTCCGGCACGCCGGCGCGGATCCTTACCCTGCGGCCGGGAGTCTGACGATGGACGCTTCGGAGCGCCGGATCGGCGTGATCGTGCCCTTCGATTTCGCGCTTGACCGCGAGTACTGGCAGTGGGCGCCCGACGATGTCTCGCTGCACATCACCCGCACGCCGCCGCACTCCGGTCCGGTCGGCGTGGAGCTTGCCCGAGCCGTCTCGGAGACGGGCGAGGCCGCAGACGCGGCGAAGACCCTGTTCGAGATCAAGCCCGAGGCGATCGCCTACGCCTGCACGTCCGGCAGCTTCGTGGACGGCCTGCACCACGAGGCCGCCCTGCGGGCTGCCATTCAGGAGGCGAGCCCCGGAGCCTGGGCCGTGACGACAAGTGGCGCGCTTCTCGAGGCACTGCGCGCCCTGGGCGTGCGGCGAGTCGCCCTCGGGACGCCGTACGTCTCGGCGCTGGGCGTCCTGCTTGCCGACTTCGTCCGGGCGGCCGGCTTCGAGCCAGTCTCCCTGGCCAACCTCGAGCTGACGGGTGGCATCGCGGATGTTGCCGAGGACGAGGTCCGCAGCCTCGCGGAGGCGGCCCACCATCCGGAGGCCGAGGCGCTCTTCCTGTCCTGCACGAACCTGCGGACGTTCGACGCTCTGCCCGCGTTGGAGGCGCGCTACGGGATCCCGGTGTTGTCGGCCAACCAGGTGACCATGTGGGGCGCGCTCCGGGCGGCCGGCGCGACCCTGCCGGATCTCCCACAGCGCCTGTTCCGGGCGACCGCCCCGACCGTCGCATGAGTCCCGGGCCCGCCGCGGCGTTCCGCGACCGGCACCTGCGCGGTGTCTGGGCGCCCCTGGTCATCCCGTGGCAGGGCGACGGGTCGGACGGCCGTGTGGACGCCGGTGCGCTGCGCGAGCTGGTGGCACGGTACGTCGCTGCCGGGGTCCATGGCGTCTATGCCACGGGCACGGACGGCGAGTTCCACGCGATTGAGGTAGCCCAGTTCGGGCCCGTCGTGCGGGCCTTCGCGGACGCGGTGGAAGCCGCCGGCACCCCGTCCCAGGTCGGCGTCAGCTGGCTGACGCAGGAGGGCGCGTTCGAGCGCGGGCAGATCGCGCGCGACGCGGGCATCGTTGCGTTCCAGATCGTGCAGCCGTTCTGGCTGCCGCTGGGCGACCGGGAGTTGCGGCGGTTCTTCGGGGAGTTCGCGTCGGCGTTCCCCGAGGTCGCGCTCATCCACTACAACACGCGTTTCGGCGGCCGCGTGCTGACCGGGCGCGACTACGCGTCGCTGCTGGAGGTCGCTCCGAACCTCGTCGGCACCAAGCTCCAGGGCGACGAGCAGGAATTGGTGGACGCCGTGGCGGATGCCCCCTCGATGCACCACTTCGTGCTGGACGGCCGGATCATGCCGGCCTACCTTCTCGGCTCACCCGGCATCTACAGCGCGATGGCGAACGTGTCGCCGGCCTGGACGGTCTCCCTGTGGGACGACGTGGTCCGCGGTGACTACGCCGAGGCGATCCGGAAGCGCGTCATGTCGGAGCGCTTCACAGCGGACTGGGCGGAGTTGCAGCCGCACATCACCTCGTGGTCCGCACAGGCCAAGTTGTCACTCGCGGCGGGCCTGTTCCCGGACATGCCGCTCGCCGTGCGGCCGCCGTACATCGCGGGCGACGCGGCGGATGTGCGCCAACTCCGCGCGATGATCGAGGCGAAGTACCCGGAGCTGCTGGTCGCGGGCTGAGCTGGCGCGCTCGCGGGGGCGCGGATCAGCCTCCGCCCTCGCCCCCTCCCCCTCCCGCACCCGCCGCGCCCTCGCTGTCGTGCGCCACCAGTTCGCCCTCCTCGGCCTCCCACGAGAGGAGCTGGGACAGGAACCGCCGGGTGCGCTCCTCCCGGGCACGGCTGAACATCTCGGCGGGCGGCCCCTCCTCGATGATCACGCCCTCGTCGAACATCACCACCCGGTTGGCCACCCGGAACGCGAAGTGCATCTCGTGGCTGACGATGAGCATCGTCATGCCCGCGTCGGCGAGGCTCTTCATGACGTCGAGCACCTCGCCCGTGAGCTCGGGATCGAGAGCGCTGGTCGGCTCGTCGAACAGCATCACCGCGGGGTCCATCGCGAGGGCCCGCGCGATCGCCACCCGCTGCTGCTGGCCGCCCGAGAGCTGGCGCGGATGGATGTCCACCTTGTCGGCGAGGCCGACCCGCCCGAGCAGTTCCACCGCCCGCCGCCGCGCCTCCTCGCGCGGCGTCCGCAGCACCGTGACCGGGCCCTCCATCACGTTCTGGGCAGCGGTCATGTGGGGGTACAGGTTGAAGTGCTGGGACACCAGGCCGATGTGCCGCCGCGCCCGGGGCAGGTTGGTCTTCGGGCTCGTCATCTCGTAGCCGGCCACGACGATCCGGCCCTGCTCGGGGTCGATCAGCCGGTTGAGGCAGCGCAGGAACGTGCTCTTGCCCGAGCCGGACGGCCCGATGAGCACCACGACCTCGCCCCGCCGCACGGTCAGGCTGACGCCCTTGAGAACGTGCAGCGCGCCGTAGCTCTTGTGGAGGCCCTCCACGATCACCACCGGCTCGTCGGGCGAGGGCTGACCGGCGGCGCGGGCCTGGGCGGCGGTGCCCGTCGCGAGTGTCGTCATGGTGGCTACTCCCGGACCCGGTACTTCTCGAA
>VGPE01000023.1 GCA_016875645.1 Chloroflexota bacterium | reverse complement strand
TCGATCTCAAGCGCGAGGCTCAGCCGGTGGGCGCGGTAGCCCTCGAGGAGCTGCCCGTCGTTGATCACCCGCCCCAGTTGCGCGTTGCCCGCGCCGTCGAGCTCGTCCGCCTGCCAAATCAGCCGCTCCAGCTCATCCTCGAGGGCGTCGTCGAGCTTGAGACCCTGGTCGTCGAGGACCTTGAGGCCGTTGTCATCGGCGGGATTGTGCGACGCGGAGACCATGATCCCTGCCCGGAACTCCGGGAGCGCGGCGAAGAAGGCGAGCGCGGGCGTCGGCACGACCCCGGCGAGGTGCACCTCGCTGCCGAGGCTGGTCGCGCCGGCGCTGATCGCGGCCACGAACATGTCGCCCGATCGGCGCGTGTCCTGGCCGATGACCAGCCGGCCGCCCCCGCGCAGCAACGCGTGCGCCGTCGCGCGGCCCAGGGCATAGGCGAGCGTCGGCTTGAGGTCGACGTTCGCGGTCCCGCGAATCCCGTCGGTGCCGAAGAGGCGCACCATCAGACCGACGGGCTCGGCTCAGCCGACGGCGCTGGCGACGGGGACTCCGTGCCCGGGGGCGGGGACGCCCCGGCGGGCGAGGGCTGCGGCGCATTCGTGGGGGCGGCAGCCGGCGCGGTCGTGGGCGCGGACGCAGGCGGGGTCGGCGAAGGTGACGGCGTTGGCGGCGGGGTGGCGCGCGGGCTCACGAAGACGGTCACCTCCGGCGGACTGACGGCGATGAGGCGCACACCGTCGGGCAGGGTCACGCGCACCGAAATCGCCTGCTGTCCCTCGGCGACCGCCGTCACGTCGACCACGCCTGTGAAGGAGCCCGGCGCCATGGCGGTCAGCGCTCGCTCTGTGCCGCCGATCGTCACGAGGACCGACTCGACGCCGAGGATGTAGGTGCGATCCGACTCCGCGCCCACCAGGACCAGCCCGGCCGTGATGGTGCGGGTCGCCTCGGTCTCGCGCAGGCGCACCGTGACCGTGACAAAGCGGCCGCCGACTGCCGACACGCCCTCGGGCAGCTCGACCTCCGCAGGAGCCGCCAGGTCCGCGCTCGCACCGTCGATCGCGACCGGCTTCGTGGGCACGGACGTCAGGGTCGAGAGGACATCGGCGTTGCCGGACACGGTGATCACGGTCGGCTCGACGGTTGCCGCGTCCAGCGTGAACCCCGAGGCGGGGACGCCGGTCACGACCGGCGCGATCGGCACGGTCTTGGTGGTGACGTCGGCGCTGACCTCGATCCGGACGCGGACGGCCGATGGCTGGATCTCGACCGGCGTCAGCTGTTCGCCGCGCGCGTCCACCGCGATGAGATCCACCAGCTGGTCCACGTCGATGCCGGACGCCTGGATCCGGACCTGTGCCTCGGCCGCGACGACCTGGCTGACGACCGACTGGGGCCCCGTGAGCGTGACGGTCTGCTGCGAGAGCATGGCGGGCGACACTTCCAGGCCTTCGGGCACAACACCCTGCGCGACCTGCACGGGCACCGTTCGGGCGACGACGGGATCGAGGCGGACCGTGATCCGCCGCGGCCGAAAATCGAGGATGTCGACCGCAGGGTCGGAGACGCGCAGCTGGACCTCGACGGTCACGAGCGGTGAATCGGGGTTGATCTGGACGTCCTTGAGGTCGATCCAGGCGGTGAACGCAGCGCTCGAGAGGCGGTCCGCGGCGTCGGTCGGCGCGAAGTACCGGATGTTGGTCACGTCTTCAAGCTGGCCCACGATGAACGCCGTGGAGGGCTGGTTGAGCACCTGGATCGGGACCCGCCCCGGCCAGACGCGGGCATTCTGGCTCAGGACCAGGCCAGCGTAGAGGATGGTCGCGAGTGCGACGGCTGCGAGCTTGAGGGGCCAGTTGTGGAGGATGAACCCGAGGACCCGACTCACCGATTGGCCCGTGCGGAGGCGGCCTGCGCTCGGTCGAAGAGCGAGCGGCGAGCGCCGCCCGGATGGAGCAAAGAGGTCAGCGCCCGGGCCAGCTGCGCCTCGTTGAGATTGCGCACGATCCGAGCCCGCTCGACGAGGCTCACCTGCGCGTTCTCTTCGGATACGACCACAACCACGGCGTCGGTCTGCTCCGTGATGCCCAGCGCCGCGCGATGGCGGGTGCCGAAGCGTTCGCTCTGGAGCGACGTTTCGGCGAGCGGCAGCAACGCGCCCGCAGCCACGATGGTCTCGCCCCGCACGATCACCGCTCCGTCGTGGAGTGCGCTGCGCGGCATGAAGATCGTCTCGATCAGTTCGGGCGAGAGGGCCGCGTGGAGCAGCACGCCGCTCTCGGCGATTTCACTGAGGCCGGTCTCGCGCTCGAGCACGATGAGCGCTCCATGCCCGTTGTGGCTCAGGCTGGTCGCCGCCCGCGCGACAATGCGCGCAACGCCCTCCGCCTCGCGTTGGCCCGTCGGCGAGAGCAACCACGCCAGCGACCCCACTCGACCGATGCGTTCGAGCGCGCGGCGCAACTCCGGCTGGAAGACGACGACGAACGCGAAGATGCCGACGATCGCCCCGGTCTGGAGGATCTGGATCACGAGACGCAGGTCCAGCCAGACCGCGACGGCGTAGAGCGCGAAGAGCACGGTGATGCCGATGACGAGTCGAACCGCGCGTGTGCCCCGGATCAGGCTGAATAGCCAATAGATCAGGAGGGCGGTGATCGCGACGTCGAGCAGCGTGCTCGGCCGAACCTGATCGAGGATCGGCTGGAACACGGGCGGCATCGTCGAGAGTCTAGCACCGGCCCCTCGCCGGCCGGCCGAGGGCCGCGGCAGCCGCTGTCAGGCGCAGAGCGCCGCCAGTTGCGGATTGCCGGGAAACTCGGCGGCGACCACAAGGCACACGCGGGCCCGCGCATCTTCGTCGCCGTCGAGCTCGGCGAGCCGTCCGAGCAGGAGCAGCTTCTCGGCAGCGCGGCTCCGCCAGCCCCGCTCCAGGTAGAGACCGACCAGCACGAGGTGGACCGCCGGGTCGTCCGGAGCCACCGTCAGGGCGAGGTAGCAGGCGTCGATCGCAGCCGCCTGCTGGCCCTGGGCACGGAACGCCTCGGCCGCGACGAGCGCTTCGTGCCGGGCCAGCTCGAGGTCGCCGCGCCCGAAGGCGTCTTCGGCCTCGGCCATGCGCTCATCGCCATCGAGGATCGGCACGGTCGGCTCCGGCGCCGCAGCGAGAGAGACCGGCAGTGCGGACGGGTCGAGTCCCGCCGCGGGCGCCTCCGTGCCGTGGCCCGTGCGCTCGCGCCCGACAGCGGCGGCGCCCGACGGCCCCTCCACGTGCTCAGTCAGACGCTCGACCTGGCGGCGGCGTGCCTTGCCCTCGGCCAGGGCGAGAGCCCGACGGGCAACATCAAGGGCCTCGCGGGCCCTGCCGGCAGCCTCGTGGACGGCGGACAACCGATCGAGGGTCTCCGCCGCTTCTGCACGGCGCCCGAGGCCGCTCAGCGCCTCCGCGCGACCCGCTAGCGATGTCGCGTCCCGGGGCGCGCGAGCCAGGGCCAGGTCGAACTCACGCAGTCCGGCTCGAAGGTCGCCGCTGCGCAGGTGGATCGCCCCGAGGCCCGCGTGCGCGACGGGCCGATCGCGGGCAAGCGAGATCGCCTCGCTATAGGCGGCGGCCGCCGCCTCGAGCTGGCCCCGCGCGGCCGCGACGTGGCCTCGCCGCAGGGCGTCGCGATACTGATCGAAGAGGTCGTCGGTCATCGAGGCGCGTCGATCACCCGAGGCACTCGACGAGGAGCGCCTTCTGGGCATGGAGCCGGTTCTCGGATTGCTCGAAGATCACGCTCCGCGGCCCGTCCATGACCTCCGAGGTGATCTCCTCGCCCCGGTGCGCGGGCAGGCAATGCATGACGAGGGCATCCGGCGCCTCGGCCGCGAGCGCGGCGTTCACCTGGTAGTTGCGGAACGCCTCGCGTCGCTCCTCGGCCTCGGCCTCCTGGCCCATCGACGTCCACGCATCGGTGTAGATCGCGGCTGCGCCGCGCACCGCATCGGCCGGCTCCGAGGTGAAGACCAGGCGCCCGCCGCTCGCGCCAGCGAGCTCACGAGCCCTGGCGACGATCCGCTCGTTGGGCCCGTACTCCGCCGGATGGGCGAGGCGGATCTCCATGCCCAGCGTGGAGCCGAGCAACGCGAGGGAGTGGTAGACGTTGTTGCCGTCGCCGACGAATGCGAGGACCACACCGCGCAGGTCCCCGAACCTCTCGTGGAGCGTGAACAGGTCCGCCAGCGCCTGGCACGGATGCTCGCGCAGGGTCAGGCCGTTGATGACCGGGATGGTCGCCTGCGCGGCGAGTTCCTCGACGACCTGGTGGGGACCGGTCCGGGCCATGATGGCGTCCACGAACCGCTCGAGGTTTCGCGCGACGTCGCGCACCGCTTCACGGGCGCCCATCACGACGTCCTCGGTGAGGTAGATCGCGTGGCCGCCCAACTGGGTCATCCCCGCTTCGAACGTGACCCGCGTGCGCAGGCTGGGCCGCTGAAACAGCATCGCCAGCGTGCGGCCACGCAGCAACGGGTCCGCATGCCGGCGCTCGGCCCGGAACTCGGCCTTGAGCGCGGCCGCCCGCGCGAAGATCGTTCTCACCTCCGCCGCCGACAGGTCGGCCGCCGAGATGAGATCCCGCCCCCGAAGCGAGCCTGCTGCGTCAGCGGTGGTCATGGGTTCCCTCAGACAGACCGGTCATGCCGCCACTGTAGCGGCGGCGCGGGCGAGGTCAGGCCAAGGCGGCGGCGAGGAGTCGAAGCGAGCGCACCTGAAGGTGCGTGAGTGAGACCCGCAGCCGCCAACGCGGGCATGGCCCGCCCCGACGGCGCTACCGCTTTGTGTACTGGGGGGCCTTGCGGGCTCGCTTGAGCCCGTACTTCTTGCGCTCCTTCATCCGCGGGTCGCGGGTGAGGAGACCGGCCTGGCGCAGTGGGAGCCGGTTGGTTTCAGCGTCGATCTGGAGCAGGGCGCGCGCGATTCCATGGCGGATCGCGCCGGCCTGACCGGTCACGCCGCCACCCTCGACCTTGATCATCACGTTGAACCGGCCTTCGGTCCTGGTCACGCGGAAGGGCATGCGGACGTCCGTTTCGTTGATCGCGTTCCCGAAGTGCTCGACCAGCGAGCGCCCATTCACGACGATCTCGCCCTCGCCCGGCAGCAGCCGGACGCGCGCGACAGCCGTCTTGCGGCGGCCGGTTCCGTAGAAGAAGGCGGGGGTCACCATCGAGCGATCTCCTGTCAGGGCGCGTCCGCGCCGAGCGGCTCAGGTCGCTGGGCCTGATGCGGGTGGTCAGCGCCGGCATAGATCTTGAGCTTGCGAAGCTGTTGTACGCCGAGGGTGGTACGCGGCAGCATGCCCTTCACGGCGCGCCGGATGACCTCTTCGGGACGGCGCTGCAGGAGATGACCGAGGGTCTCCTCCCGGTAGCCCTGCGGGTAGCCGCTGTGGCGGATGTACAGCTTGGTCTCGCGCTTGTCTCGAGTCACGTGGATGCGCGAGGCGTTGAGCACGATGACGTGGTCGCCGCTGTCGAGGTTTGGGGCCCAGGTGGGCTTGTGCTTGCCCTCGAGGACGCGCGCGATCCGCGACGCGAGCCGGCCCAGGGTCTGGTCGGCCGCATCGACGACGAACCAGCGTCGCTCGATCTCGCTCTCGCGCGGGCTATAGGTCCTGACCGTGCTCATCGTTCGTGTTCTCTTCCGTCCGTCTGTGACCGTCGGCTCGTCCCAGCACCACGCGCCGGAGGCAGAGGCCATATGCCGGGGCAACTGCCCCGTTGAGCGCCGGCTGTCGGGAGGCGAGTGCCTCACCGACGGCCGCCACGTCCAGCGTTCCCCGGCCGACCTCGAGGAGGGCGGCCACGATGCGCCGGACCATCTGGCGAAGGAAGGCGTCCGCCGCGACGTCGATCGTCACGACCTTGCCTGCCCGCCGGACCCGGACCCAATACAGGGTCCGGACCGGTTGCCGGTCTGCCGCCCCGAAAGCGGAGAAGTCGTGGCGGCCGATGAGGGCCGTCGCAGCTTCCGCCATCAGGGCGATGTCGAGCGGGACCCGCACCCCGAGCGCATGACGCTCGCGAAGCGGGCTTCGCGGCCCGTTCCACACGGTGTAGCGGTACTCCCGGTACCGCGCCGCGAAGCGGGGGTGGAACCCCGCCGGCGCACGTCGCAACTCGTGGACCGCGACGTCCTCCGGCAGGAGCGCCCCGACGGCCCGGGCCAGTTCGTCGACGGGGAGCCGCCCGGGCCAGGTGAATGCGATCACCTGACCGAAAGCGTGCACCCCGGCGTCGGTCCGTCCGGCGCCGTCGACTCGAACCCGTTCCCCTCCGTTGAGGCGGGCGAGGACCGCTTCGAGTTCCCCCTGGACCGTCCGTCTCCCAGGTTGTGCCTGGAACCCGGCGAAGTCCGTTCCGTCATATTCGACCCGAGCGCGCAACCGCGTGCCGGGGACGCCCTCTCGGGCGCCGTGCGTGCTCCGAGCCGCCCTGCTCTGCATCCGGCGGAGCGGCTCGCTGGCCCTTGCTAGATGAGCTCGATCTGCACGATCTCGGCCGAATCGCCGAGACGCTGGCCGACACGAACGATCCGGGTGTAGCCCGAGGTGCGATCGGCGTATTTGGGCGCGATCTCGTCGAACAGCTTGGTCACGACGAGCGGCTCGTTTGGGAATTCGGAAATGACCGTCCGGCGCGCGTTGAGGTCGCCGCGCTTGGCGATCGTGATGAGGCGCTCGACCTGGCCGCGGATCTCCTTGGCCTTGGCCTCGGTGGTCTTGACGCGCTCGTAGCGCAGCACCGACACCGCGAGGTTCCGGTAGAGGGCGAGGCGCGGGCCCTGCTTGCGGCTGAGCTTGCGGCCGTCGATCCGGTGGGCCATCGCCTACTCCTCGTCGCCTTCGGCGTCGTCGAAGTCCCCGCTCCCGTCGAGGCCCTCCTCGGCCTCGGGGACGATGAAGCCGCGCATGCGGAGGCGCTCCTTCATCTCATCGAGCGACTTCTTGCCGAAGTTGCGCATGCGAAGGAGATCGTCGTCGGCGAGCTGGAGCAGCTGGCCGACCTTGACGATGTTGTTGCGCTTGAGGGAGTTGTAGGCCCGCATCGGCAGGTCCAGCTCCTCGATCGGCATGTCGAGCATGTTGGGCGGCAGATGCGCGACACCCCCCGCGGCCCGCTCACCCGCCACTACGGCCATGCCGATGTTGACGAACGGCTGGAACTGGCGGACCAGGATGTCCGCAGCCCGGGAGAGCGACCCCTCTGGCGTGATCGTGCCGTCGGTCTCGATCTCGAGCGTCAGCTTGTCGTAGTTGGTGATCTGGCCGACGCGCATGCTCTCGATCCAGTAGTTCACCTTCCGGACCGGGGTGAAGATCGCGTCCACCGAGATGACGCCGATCGGGAGCGACTCGCTGCGCTCGGCCGAGAGATAGCCGACGCCGCGTTCGACGGTGAGGTCAACCTCGATGGTCACGTCATCGCTGTCGATGGTCATCAGCACGAGGTTCGGGTTGATGATCTCGACATCGGCGGACTCGGCGATGTCAGCGGCTGTGACGGGACCGGCGCCGCTCTTGATGAGTCGCAACTGGACCGGATGCGTCGCGAAGCTCTTGAGGCGCAGCTTCTTGACGTTGAGGACGATCTGGGTGACGTCCTCCTTCACGCCCGGGATGGTCGAGAACTCCTGGTAGACGTCACGGATCTGGATGGACGTCACCGCGGCGCCTTCAAGCGAAGACAGCAGGACACGCCGCAGCGCGTTTCCCAGGGTCACCCCGTAGCCGGACTGGAGCGGCCCTGCCTCGTACTTCGCGTAGGTGCCGACTTCCTCGACGGGCTCGATCTGGGTGGGGCTCTCGAGTTCGATCATGAGCAGGGCTTACCTCGAGTAGTACTCGACCACGAGCTGCTCGTTGAGATCGAGCGGCATCTGGTCGCGGCGGGGCAGGGCGGCGATCGACGCCCCGAGGTTGCCGGGTTCGATGCTGAGCCACTCCGGCGGCTGGCTCGTCCGGTTCTGGGCCGCGGCCTTGAACGGGTCTCGCGTGCGGTGGGATTCGCGCACGGTCACCCGGTCACCCGGCTTGAGTCGGTAGGACGGCACGTTGGTGGCGCGGCCGTTGACCGCGAAATGGCCGTGAGCGACCAGTTGTCGCGCCTGGGGGCGCGACGAGGCCAGCCCCATCCGGTAGACGACGTTGTCGAGGCGCAGCTCAAGCGATCGAAGCAGGCTCTCGCCCGTCACGCCCGGCCGCGACTCGGCCTCGTTGAAGTAGTTGCGGAACTGGCGCTCCAGGACTCCGTAGGTGCGGCGGACCTTCTGCTTCTCGCGCAGCTGCAGCCCGTACTCGCCGACCTTGCGGCGGCGTACCCCGTGCTGGCCGGGTGGTGTGGGCCGGCGTTCGAAGGAGCACTTCTTGGAGTAGCAGCGCGTGCCCTTCAGGAACAGCTTGGCGCCCTCCCTGCGGCAGATGCGGCAGACCGATTCGGTGTAACGACCCACGGAGAACCCCCTAGACCCGGCGCCGCTTGGGAGCGCGGCAGCCGTTGTGCGGGATGGGGGTCACGTCGGTGATCGCGGTGACCTCAAGACCGGCTGCCTGGAGCGAGCGGATCGCCTGCTCCCGTCCGGCGCCGGGGCCCTTCACGTACACCTCGAGCTGGCGCATGCCGTGCTCCATGGCGCGTCGAGCCGCACCGTCAGCGCTCAGCGCCGCGGCATAGGGCGTGCTCTTGCGCGAGCCCTTGAAGCCAGCCACACCGGCCGAACCCCAGCTGATGACAGCACCGGTGGGATCGGTGATCGTGATGATGGTGTTGTTGAAGCTCGCCTGGATGTGCGCGTGTCCCTGCGGGACGTTCTTTCGTTCGCGCCGGCGCTGCTTCGGCGCCCGCTTGCGGTCGGCCATGCCTCTTGAGGTCCCTCCGCGGTTCGGGGTGGCCCCCCGATCCAGTCCCTACTTCTTGCGGCGGACGCCGACGGTCTTCTTGGGACCGCGGCGCGCGCGAGCATTCGTCTTGGTTCGCTGGCCGCGGACCGGCAGGTTGCGCCGGTGGCGGAGGCCCCGGTACGAACCGATCTCGATCAGTCGCTTGATGTTGAGCGCCACTTCCCGGCGCAGGTCGCCCTCGACCTTGAAACGGCGGTCGATCAACTCGCGGAGCCGGTTGACCTGGTCCTCGGTGAGATCGCGCACCCGGGTATCCGGGTTCACGTTCGTCTGGGCAAGGATCTTCTGGGCGGTCGGCAGACCGATCCCGAAGATGTAGGTCAGCGCCACTTCGACGCGCTTCTCGCGCGGAATGTCGATCCCGGCAATTCGAGCCATCTCGCTACCCCTGGCGCTGCTTGTGCTTCGGGTTGGTGCAGATGACCATCACGGTGCCGTGACGGCGAATCACTTTGCAGTTGTCGCAGCGGGACTTGACGGAGGCTCTGACTTTCACGTGTCCTCGGGTCTTCGCTCTATCGGTGAAGTTGATGGTTGCTGGTTACTTGAGGCGGTACGTGATGCGGCCGCGAGTCAGGTCGTACGGCGAGAGCTCCACGCGGACCCGGTCGCCCGGCAGGATCCGGATGAAGTTCATCCGCAGCTTGCCGCTGATATGCGCGAGCACCCGGTGGCCGTTTTCAAGCTCGACGGCGAACATCGTGTTCGGCAACGGCTCAACGACCGTCCCCTCCACTTCGATCGCGTCTTTCTTGGCCACAGGCGTGTCGCAGTTTCCTTTCTGAACATGGGTCGCGCGCTCCGCCATCGGCGGGCGCACGAACGTACAGCATAGCAAAACCCTCGCCGGAGGGCAATCGCTCCCTAGACGGTGGTCAGGATCTCCGGGCCACGCTCTGTCACGGCGATCGTGTGTTCGAAATGGGCGGCCAGCGAGCCGTCGCGGGTGACCACCGTCCAGCCGTCCGGGCGGGTCTCGACCTCATGGCTGCCGAGGGTGAGCATTGGCTCGATCGCCAGGCAGATGCCCGGCACCAGCTGCATGCCGCGGTTCGGGAGGCCGAAGTTTGGAACCTGCGGCTCCTCGTGCATGGCGGTGCCGATGCCATGACCGACGTACTGGCGCACGATCCCGAATCGGGCGCCGTTTCGCGTTGCAGCGCCCTCCACGGCCGCGCCGATGTCCCCGATCCGGGCTCCGGGGACCGCCGCCGCGATGCCGGCCATCAGCGCAACGCGGGTGGTCTCGACCAGTTCCGTGACGTCCGGACGGACGCCGCCCACGACGAAGGTCCGCGCGCCGTCGCCGTGCCAGCCCTGGTAGATCGCCCCCGCGTCGATCGATACGAGCTGGCCCTCGCGGATGATCCGTTCGCCCGGAATGCCGTGGACGACCTCATCATCGATCGAGATGCAGAGGCTGGCGGGGTAGCCGTGATAGCCCTTGAAGGAGGGCACGGCGCCCTGGCTGCGGATGTACTTCTCGGCGACGCGATCCAGGTACCCGGTCGACACGCCGGGCTCGAGCTCGGACTCGACCAGCGCCAGCACCTCGGCGACGATCCGGCCGGCACGGCGCATCTGATCGATTTCCTGGCGGGACTTGCGCGTGACCATCAGGCGAGTTCCGGGGCAGCCGGGGCCTCGAGCACCTCGAGGAGCGCCTCAGTGACTCGTTCCACGGGCTGGCGGCCATCCACTCGCGTCAGCGTGCCTACCCGGCGGTAGTGATCGACCACCTCCGTAAGCGGCGCCAGCTGTGATCCGAGCCTGGCGTTGACCACCTCAGGCCGGTCATCGGGGCGCTGATACAGCTCGGATCCGTCAATGTCGCAGCGGCCGGCCACCTGTGGGGGTGAGAGGGTCGCGTGGAAGGGGTGTCCGGCGGCCCGGCAGATCCACCGTCCGCCGAGGCGCGCGACCAGGTCCTCACGCGGGACCTCGATGTACGGCGCCCGCTCCACCCCAGTCCCTCGGCCGGCCAGCGCCGCGTCGAGTGCCAGGGCCTGGGTCGCCGTGCGCGGGAACCCATCGAGGATCACGCCTCGCGCCGCATCAGACTGGTCGAGACGCTCGAGCAGCATGCGGACGGTCAACTCATCCGGGACGAGTGAGCCGCGCTCCATGTAGCCCTTCGCCTCGATGCCGAGCGCGGTCCCCTCGCGAACCGCCGCCCGGAACAGGTCGCCGGTGGCGACGTGCGCGAGCCCGAGCCGCTCGGCGAGGATCGGCGCCTGCGTCCCCTTCCCGGCCCCCGGTGCACCCAACAGGACAATGACTCTCATCGGAACCGAGAATCGGCGCCGCAGCCGGGCTCAGCGCAAGGCGGCGGCGAGCAGGCGCTGCGAGCGCACCCCAGCGTGCGTGAGCAAGCTGCGGAGCTGCCAACGCGGCGATGAGCCGGATCCGGCGCCGCCCGCATCAGCGGATGAAGCCCTCGTAGTTGCGCATCATCAGTTGCGCTTCGATCTGCTTCATCGTCTCGACCACGACCGACACGACGATCAGCAGGCCGGTGCCGCCAAGGCTCAGACCGCCGAGGTTGGGCAGGACCGCGGACACGATGAACGGGGCCACCGCCACGACGCCCAGGAAGAAGGCGCCGGCGACGGTGATGCGGAACACGACGCGGGCGAGGTAGTCCTGCGTGGGCCGGCCCGGCCGGATGCCCGGGATGAACCCGCCGTTCTTGCGCAGCTGCTCCGCCGTCTCGTCCGGTTTGAACGTGAACGCCGTGTAGAAGTAGGTGAACCCGACCGTGAGCAGGAAGTACAGGATCGCGTAGATCCGCGTGTCGGCGAAGAAGTTCACGATGCCCCGGGAGATGTCCGCAACGAGGCCGACCTGCGACGTCGTGAAGTACTGCGCGATCTGGCTCGGGAACAGCAGGATGCTCACCGCGAAGATGATCGGGATCACGCCCGCCTGGTTGACGCGCAGGGGCAGGAACGTGGATCCGCCCTGGTACATGCGCCGGCCGCGGACACGGCTGGCGTACTGGACCGGGATCCGCCGCTGGCCTTCCTGGATGTAGATGATCACCGCGACGGCCGACACGCCGATCACGATGAAGATCAGTCCGGATGCGAGATCAGGACTCTCGATGAACGCCCCGATCGCCGCCGGAACGCGACTCACGATGCCCGCGAAGATGATGAAGCTGATGCCGTTGCCGATGCCTTTTTCGGTGATCAGCTCGCCCAGCCACATCAGGACGACCGCACCGGCGGTGAGGGTCACGATCTGGGTCAGCGTCTCGAACCGGGACAGGTCGAAGCCGGTCGTGATGACACCCTGCGAGTTCAGCAGGGCGAGGAAGCCGTACGCCTGCAGGAGCGCCATCGGGACACTCAGGTAGCGCGTGTACTGGTTGATCCGGTTTCGGCCGTACTCCCCTTCCCGGCTCAGCGCCTGGAGTCGCGGGATCACGCCGGTCATCAGCTGCATGATGATCGAGGCGTTGATGTAGGGGTTGAGACCGAGTCCGATGACCGAGAAGGTCGACAGGCCGCCACCGGAGAACAGGTCGAGCAGCCCGAACAGCGGGTTCGAGGCGAAGAAGCTGGCCAGCGCCTCCCGATCGACCCCTGGCACCGGCACATGGGCCAGGAACCGGAAGATGATGAGGATGAACGCGACGAACAGCAGGCGGCGCCGGATGTCCGGCGCCCGGAACGCCTGAAGCAGCGACTCCAGCACGGTCTATGCCGCCCCGCCGTCGGCCTCGGACGAGGCTCCCTTCGAGCGCGGGCGACGAGGAGGTCGGGCGGGTGCCACCTCGGAGGCTTCGGCGTCGCCAGACGATTCAGCCGCCGCCGCAGCGACCGGCTCGCTCGCCGCCGTCGCGGCCGGCGGTGGCGCTGCCTCGGTCGCTCCCATCAGCGCAGCCATCGACGAGGTGGGTACCTCGAGCGTCTGCGCCGTGCCACCGGCGGCCTGGATCTTGTCGATCGCGCTCTTGCTGAACGCGTCGGCCACGACGAACAGGGGCGCCGAGACGTCTCCGTGGCCCAGCACCTTGAGCGGTCTGCTCAGCGTGCTCACCAGGCCCGCGGCACGCAGGATCTCCTGGTTGACCGTGATCGGTGCCCGGCGGCCGGCCTTGCTCGCCGGACCGGCGAGGTCGCCGGCTGCAAGCTCGCCGAGTTCGATGAGCCGATTGATCGCCCCGAGGTTCACGACCTCGTAGACGATCTTGCCGCGGTTGCGGAAGCCGCGCAGCTTGGGGATCCGGATGTGCAGCGGGGTCTGGCCGCCTTCGAACCAGGGCGGAATCGAGCCGCCCGCCCGTGCTTTCTGGCCCTTGGTGCCGCGGCCGGCAGTCTTGCCCTTGCCGGCGGCGATCCCGCGGCCAACGCGCGTCTTGGGCGTGTGGGCGCCGGGATTCGGCCGCAGATCGTGCAGCTTCATGCGTTCTCCTTCGGGCGTCCGCCGGAGCGACGCCGCGCGCTGCCCGGCTCGGCGGACGGCCCGGCGGATGGCTCGGAGGCAGCCGTGTCGGTGGCGCCCTTGTCCGCGATCTCCTCGACCTCCACCAGGAAGCGCACCTGGCGAACCATGCCGCGGGTGGCCTCGTTGTCAGTCACGACGCTCACATCGCCGATGCGATGCAGGCCGAGGGCGCGGACCGTCGCCCGATTGCGGGCGATGTGGCTGATGGTGCTCTTGACCTGGGTCACCCGAAGCCTACCGGCCACGACCGCCCTCCCCCCGCCGGCTGTCGGTCGGCGGCGCGATCCGGACCGGGGGCGGCGGGACCTCGCCCGACTGCCCCGAGATGAAGGAGCGGACCTTCACACCGCGCCGCGCACTCAGCTCCTCGGCGGAGTGCAGGCTGCGCAGCGCCTCGATGGTCGCCCTGGTCACGTTGACCGGATTCGTCGAGCCCTGGATCTTGGCCAGGATGTCGCGGATGCCGGCCGCCTCGACCACGGCGCGGACCGAGCCACCCGCGATGACGCCGGTGCCCTGCGACGCGGGCTTGAGCATCACCTTCGAGGACGAGAACTCCTGGTCCACCCGATGCGGGATCGTCGTCCCCACCATCGGGATGCGGATCAGATGCTTCTTGGCGTCTTCGACGCCCTTGCGGATCGCCTCCGGCACCTCGCCCGCCTTGCCCAGCCCCGCGCCGACATGGCCGGCGCCGTCGCCGACGACGACGATCGCGCTGAAGCTGAAGCGGCGGCCGCCGCTGACCACCTTCGCCACGCGGTTGATCTGGACGACGCGCTCTTCGAGCGTCAGCTTGTTCGGATCGATCCTGGCCAACGTCTGCTCCTTCGATCAGAAATCGAGGCCGGCCTCTCGGGCGGCGTCGGCCAGCGACTTGACCCGCCCGTGGTACCGGAACCCGGCCCGATCGAAGACGACCCGCTCGACGCCGGCGCTCTTCGCGCGCTCGGCGACGAGACGGCCGACGACCCTGGCCTCCTCGGTCTTGGTCTGCGTGCCTCCGCGCAGCTCGGATTCGCCGGTCGAGGCGGCCGCAAGCGTGCGACCGCTCGAGTCGTCGATGACCTGCGCGTAGATGTGTCGATTGCTCCGGAAGACCGCGAGGCGCGGCCGATCCGAGGTCCCCGCCAGATCGAGGCGGATCCGCTGGTGCCGCTTTTCACGCGACTCCGAACGGCTGGCGACCCTGGTCATGAACCTGTTCCCTCGCCTACTTCTTGCCGCCGATCTTGCCGGCCTTGCCCGCCTTGCGACGGATCTTCTCGCCGGCATATCGGACGCCCTTGCCCTTGTAGGGCTCGGGCTTTCGGGTGGCCCTGACGCGGGCCGCGACCTGTCCGACCAGTTCCTTGTCGATCCCCACGACCGCGAGGCGCGTGGGGTTCTCCACTTCGAAACTGATGCCGGCCGGCGGCTCGATCTCGATCGGGTGGCTGTACCCGAGGTTGAGCTGGAGCTTGTTGCCGACCTTGACGGCCCGGTAGCCGACGCCGGTGATCTCGATGCCCTTGCGATAGCCGTTCGTGACGCCCTCGACCATGTTGGCCACGAGCGTCCGCGTCAGGCCGTGGAGCTCGCGGTGGAGCTTGTCCTCATCGGGCCGGCGGACGAACAGCGTGCCATCCTCCTGGGCAACGAGGATCTCCGGGTGCAGCTGGCGGCTGAGGGTGCCCCGGGGCCCCGACACGGTGATGGCCGGGCCGTCGATCTTCACGTTGACGCCCGACGGAACCGGGATGGGCAGACGACCGATGCGTGACATGCCGCCTACCAGACGTACGCCAGGACTTCACCACCGAGCTGGGCCTTGTTGGCCTGCGAGCCCGTCATGATGCCATGGCTGGTGCTGATGATGACGATTCCGAGGCCGCCCAGCACGCGCGGGATCTCGGTCTTGCGGGCGTAGACGCGAAGGCCCGGCTTGCTGATGCGCTTGAGCCCGGACACGACCGGCGCCTTGCCGTCAACGTACTTGAGCTGCAGGCGCAGCAGCTGCGCAGGTCCGGCCTGTTCCTCGCTCACGTCGGCGATGAAGCCTTCGTCGCGCAGGATCCGAGCGATCTCGCGCTTGGTGCGGGACGCCGGGACGACCACCTCGAGGTGGCGCGCCCGGGACGCATTGCGGATCCGGGTGAGCATGTCCGCGATGGGATCAGAGACGTTCATTCGAGGCCTACCAACTCGACTTCGTGATGCCAGGCAGCTCGCCCAGGAGCGCTCGCTCGCGGAAGCAGATGCGGCACAGCGCGAACCGGCGCATGTACGCCCGCGGACGACCGCAGACGAAACAGCGGTGGTAGCCGCGGACCGGGAACTTCGGGGTCCGTTTCGCCTTGGCGATCAGCGACTTCTTGGCCATGGAACTCCTACCCAGCGAAGGGCATGCCGAGGAGTTCGAGCAGACGCTTCGACTCCTCGTCGGTCTTCGCCGTCGTCACGATGCTGATCTCCAGCCCGCGGAGACGGTCCACCTTGTCGTAATCGATTTCCGGGAACGCGAGCTGCTCGCGCAGTCCCAGCGAGTAGTTGCCGCGGCCGTCGAATGACTTGCCGGACACGCCGCGGAAGTCGCGGATGCGGGGCAGGGCCACGGTCGTGAGGCGCTCCAGGAAATCCCACATCCGCTCGCCTCGGAGGGTGACCTTGGCGCCGATCGGGTTGTCCGTCCGCAGCCGGAACTGGGCAATCGAGCGACGGGCGCGGGTCACGATGGGCTTCTGGCCGGTGATGAGGGCGAGGTCGCCCGTCGCGGCGTCGATCGCCTTGGCGTTCGTGAGCGCCTCACCGAGGCCAATGTTGACCACGATCTTCTCGAGACGTGGCACCTGCATCGGGTTGCGATACTCGAACTGGCGGGTGAGGGCAGGCGCAACTTCCTTGCCGTACCGCTCGTGCAGGCGGTTCAAACTCGGGCCTCGATCGGTTCGCCGCAGTTGCGGCAGACGCGCACACTGGCGCCGTCAGCGGCCGCCTGGTGGCGGGCGCGGGTCGGCTGATCGCAGCGCGGGCAGATCAGCATCACCTTGCTCAGCGAGAGCGGGAGGGCGATGTCGAGGATGCCCCCCTGCTGGATCTGCGGGACGCGATCGCTCTGGTTTGCGCGCGGGCGCGGCTTGGTATGGCGCTTGGCCATGTTGATGCCTTCGATCACGACCGCCGCGTCTGACAGCGGTGCAGCATCGGGGCGCAGCCGCGGACCGCGGCCATACGGGGTGGGCCGCCGGCGCATCACGCGGTCCACGACGCCCCGCTTGCCGGCATCGCGGCCGGTGAGGACCAGGACCGTGTCGCCCTTGCGGATGTCGGGCACGCGGGTCGGGAGCGAGACGGTCACGCCGCGGGCCATCACAGCACCTCCGGCGCGAGCGAGACGATCTTCATGTAGTTGCGGTCGCGGAGTTCCCGCGCCACCGGGCCGAAGATCCGGGTCCCGCGCGGGTTGCCCTGGTTATTGATCAGCACGGCCGCGTTCTCGTCGAACCGGATGTAGCTGCCGTCCGGACGCCCGTACTCCTTGGCGGTCCGCACCACCACGGCGCGCACGACGTCGCCCTTCTTGACGGCGGCGTTGGGGATGGCCTGCTTGACGCTGGCGATGATCACGTCACCCACCGCAGCCGTCGTCTTCTGCGAGCGGCCCATGATGCGGATGACCGAGATCGTCCGGGCACCCGTGTTGTCCGCGACCTTGAGGCGGGTCTGCTGCTGGATCACGCAGCACCCCCATCCGCCGCGTCAGCACCGCCCTCGCCTTCAGCGCGCCGGGTCCGGCCCGGATGCGCGGCACCACGGATGGCCTCGGACGTGGCCTCTTCCTCGGCGTCCACCGGACCCGTGGCCGCGGCCATCTCGCCGGCGCGCGAGACCACCTCGACCAGGCGCCAGCGCTTGGTCGCCGAAAGCGGCCGCGATTCCTCGATCAGCACCGTGTCGCCGATGCGCGCCTCGTTGGCCTCGTCATGGGCCTTGAACTTCGTGGTCAGGCGAATGACCCGCTTGTAGAGCGGATGGCGCTGGAGGCGCTCGATGGACACGACGATCGTCTTGTCCATCTTGTCGCTCACGACGCGCCCGACCATGGTCTTGCGCTTGCCGCCCGGGCGGCCGATCGCCGGGGTTGCTGGGATCATTTCGGGGTTCCTCACGCGCTCGCACGCGACGCGTCGTCTCGCGCCCGGTTGCGTCGCTCGTACTGAACGGTCAGCAGCCGCGCGATCGTCCGACGGGTCTGCGGGATCGAGCTGTAGTCCTTGAGTTGACGGGTCGAGAGCTGGAAGCGGGCCTGCCAGAGCTCCTGCTTTGCGAGCCGGAGCTGCTCTTCGAGCTCAACGTCGGTCAACAGGCGTGCGCTATCGATGTCCATCGCCCGAGCCCTCCGTGACGTGCTCGCGGGTGACGACCCGGGTTGCAACCGGCAGCTTGTGGCTGGCCAGGCGCATCGCCTCGACCGCGTCCGCGGTCTCGACGCCGGCCATCTCGAACAGGATCCGGCCGGGCTTGACGACCGCAACCCAGTGGTCGGGCGCGCCCTTGCCGGAACCCATCCGGGTCTCGGCCGGCTTCTTGGTGGCCGGCTTGTCGGGGAAGATGCGGATCCAGATCTTGCCGCCGCGCTTGACCGAGCGGGTCATGGCACGCCGGGCGGCCTCGATCTGGCGGCTGGTGATCCAGGCCGGCTCAAGGGTGGCAAGGCCGAAGTCCCCGAAGGCGACGGTGTGGCCGCCCTTGGCCAGGCCGGACATGCGTCCGCGCATCACCTTGCGGTGCTTGACGCGTCGCGGCATCAACATCGGTCAGACCCCCTGCGCCACGGTGGGCTGCACCGGCGCACTGGCCACGTCACGGGGTCGCCGATCGGGGGCGACCTCACCGCGGTAGACCCAGACCTTGACGCCGATCCGACCGTACGTGGTGTGCGCGTGGATCTGGCCGTAACTGATGTCCGCTCGCAGGGTGCCGAGCGGGATGCGACCCTCGCGATCCCACTCGCGGCGCGCCATCTCGGAGCCTCCGAGGCGGCCTGAGACCTGGACCTTCACGCCCTTTGCGCCGGCCTTCATGGTCCGCTGGATCGCCTGCTTCATGGCCTTTCGAAACGCGATGCGCCGCGTCAGCTGCTGGGCGATGTTCATCGCCACGAGGTACGCTTCGAGCTCGGGCTGGCGGATCTCCTTGATCTCCAGCTTCACCTTGCGGTTGCTCAGAGCGCCGATCTGCTGGCGCAGCACCTCGACGTTCGCCCCGCCCTTGCCGATCACGATGCCCGGCTTGGCCGTGTGCACCGTCACGGTGACGTGGTTGATGCCGCGCTCGATCTCCACCTGGCTGACGCTCGCGTTCGCAAGGCGCCGCGTGACGAGCTGGCGGACGGCGATGTCCTCTTTGAGGAGGCTCGTGTAGTCCTTGTCGGCGTACCACTTCGCGGTCCAGGTGCGCGAGACACCCAGGCGGAAGCCGTACGGATGGACCTTGTGTCCCATGCCTAAGTCTCCCGGTCCTGGACCACGATGGTGATGTGGGTCATCGGCTTGTGGATGGGGAACGCCCGACCCTGTGCGCGCGGTCGCCAGCGCTTGATCGACGGGCCCTCCATGGCCTGGGCATCGGCGACGACCAGGTCCTCGGCCGACAGGTTGTGGTTGTTCTCGGCGTTGGCCGTGGCGCTCTTGAGCACGCGGGCGACGTCCTTTGCGGCGTGCTGCGGCATGAACCGCAGGAGGGCAGCGGCCTCCTCCACCCGCTTGCCCCGGATGGCCTCCGTGACGAGGCGGGCTTTGCGGGTGGAGCCGCGGAGGTACTTGGCGGTCGCTGAAACGCGCACGGTATCCCTGCTCCTACTTGAGCGACGTCGAGCGCTCGGTGTGCTTGCCGTGCCCGCGGTAGTTGCGGGTCGGCGAGAACTCGCCGAGCCGATGGCCGACCATGTTCTCGGACACGTAGACCGGGATGTGCTTCTTGCCGTTGTAGACGGCCACGGTATGGCCGATGAAGTCGGGGAAGATGACC
>VGPE01000022.1 GCA_016875645.1 Chloroflexota bacterium | reverse complement strand
CGTGCGTGCCTATCTCCCCGCGACTGACGCTGGCGCGGCGCGGCGCGCGGTCGAGGGCGCCGGCGCGGCACTCGGCCACCTCCAGGCGTTCGGCCTGCGGCCGATCGGCGATCTCACGGTGTCGGTCGTCCATGAGTCGGATTGGGCACACGCATGGAAACGCCACTTCCCGGTGCTCCGGGTGGGCCGTCGGATCGTGATCCGGCCGACATGGCGACGCCATCGACGGGCACCCGGCGAGGTGGTGGTTGCCCTGGATCCGGGCATGGCGTTCGGCACGGGCCTCCACCCCACGACCCGGCTCTGCCTGGCCGGCCTCGAGCGCTGGGCCGACGAGGGGCGACTGGTGCCGGAGGCGCGGGGGCTCGACGTGGGTGTCGGCTCGGGCATCCTTGCGATCACAGCGGTCCGGCTCGGGCTGGGTTCGGCCCTCGGCGTGGACACCGATCCGATCGCGATCGCCGCCACCCGTCAGAACGCGGCGCGCAACCGCGTGGTGCGTCGGGTGACCGCGCGCGAGGGCTCGCTGCCCAGCGCCCAACCGCCCTTCGACCTCGTGCTCGCGAACCTCATCGCCTCGGTGCTGATCGCCCTGGCCGGGGGCCTCCGCGCCGAGCTGCGGCCCGGCGGCCGCATCCTCGCGTCAGGGATCTTCGTGGACCGCGAGTCCGACGTCCGCCGTGCGTTCGAGGCCGGCGGCCTCGAAGTCGTCCGCGACGAGCGGGAGGGCGAGTGGGTGGCGCTCGAGGCGGTGCGGACGGATCCGGGGCGATCACCGTCCTGACCGGTCGGCGCCGACCCGTCGGTAGAATTCGAGTTCCCGATGTCCCTCCTGCCGATCCTGCTCGCGATTCACATCTCGCTGGCGGTCGTGCTGTTCCTGCCCTCGATCCTGCTGCCGCTGCTGTTGCGGCGCCGGCCTGAGGCGCCGCACTCGGGCCCGATCACCGCGCTGATGATGATCCAGTCCAATGGCACGCTCGTGATCGGCCTCGGTCTGGCGATCTCGGGTGCCGGATTGCTGGCCATCCTGGGCGCAGCGATGCTCTCGCAGCCGTGGCTCGTGGCGGGCCTGTCGATCTACCTGCTCAACCTGCTGCTGGCGTTCTTCATCCAGCGCCCCAACATGCGGCGGCTCCTCCGGCTGAGCGCAGGCGATGACGCCACGTGGCGCGCCCGGGCCCGCCGCCAGCGGTATGTCTCCTACCTCATGGCGGCCCTGGTCGGGACGATCGGCGTGCTCATGAGCACCAAGCCCGAGCTGTGGTGAGCGCTTCAGCCCGACACCTGCGACCGCGGATCCGGACGGCCGTGGTCGAGGACCTCGGCTGCAAGGTGAACCATGCCGAAGCGGAAGCTGTCGCGCGCCGCCTCGCCGGGCGTGGCGTTCGGATCATCGATGGCCATCGTGGCGCGGGCCATCGCGTCGCCGCCGACCTGGTGGTCATCAACACCTGTACCGTGACCTCGATCGCGGACCAGAAGTCGCGACAGGCGGTGCGGCGCGCCCGGCGGGCGAATCCCGACGCGGAGATCGTGGTGGCCGGCTGCTCGGTGGCAGTCGACCCGGCGCCGTTCGCTGCCGCCGACCCTGCCGCTCGACTGGTGGACGCCAGGACCACAGGCGCCCTCGACGCCGAGCTTGACGCCCTCCTGGCCGCGGACGGTCCGCTCCCGACCGCCTGGGGCGTGGAGCCAGCCGCGCCCGCGCCGATCCCGGGCGAGCGCACACGAGCCTATGTGAAGGTCCAGGACGGGTGCTCGTTCCACTGCACGTACTGCGTGATCCCACGCGCCCGTGGCCCGGAGCGATCGCTCACCCCGGATGCCGTCCTCGAGGACGTTCGCGCCGCCCTGGCCCGCGGGCGGCGGGAGATCGTGCTGACGGGCATCAACATCGGCACCTACGACGGCGGGGATTCGGCGCCGGGGCCGCGCGGCAGCCATGCGTGGGAGGCCCTTTCACTGGCGGGACTGATCGGGCGGATCCTTGCCGAGACGCCCGTCGAGCGCCTGCGGCTGCCCTCGATCGAGGCTCAGCATGTCACCGACGAGTTGCTCGACGTCTGGGCGGCCTCCGGGGGCCGCTGCCTGCCCCACTTCCACGTTCCGCTCCAGGCCGGCGACGACGGCACGCTGCGGCGAATGGGCCGGCGGTACGACACGGCTGGCTACGCGGCCGTGATGCGACGAATTCGTCGGATCGTGCCCGACGCGGCCCTCCATGCCGATGTGATCGTCGGCTTCCCGACGGAGGACGAGGCGGCCTGGCGGCGGAGCGTCGAGTTCATCGAGGCGATCGGCTTTGCCGGACTCCACGTCTTCCGCTACTCCCCGCGACCCGGGACGCCGGCCGTGCGCATGGCCGGCCAGGTCGACGAGGCGAGGCGGCGGGCCCGTGCCGAGGAGTTACTCGCCGTTGCCGCGCGCCTGCGACGGACCTGGGCGGCGCGCCAGGTGGGCCGGATGCTGAGCGTGCTGTTCGAAGAGCCGGCGCCGGGCGGAGGCAGCGACTGGGTCGGGCACGCCGGGAATCACACCTTGGTGGAGGCGGGCGCGAGCGACGGCCGTACCCTCGCCAATGTCATCGCACGGGTTGCCGTTGAGCGGCTTGCAGGGGACGGTGACCGTGTCGCAGGCCGATGCGACGAATTCGTCGCATCGGCGACGGTGGAGGCGTGATGGTCAGCCCCGACTGCCTGTTCTGCCGGATCGCAGCGGGCGAACTCCCCTCGTCGCAGGTCCACGCCGACGACCAGGTCATCGCCTTCCGCGACATCGCGCCCAAGGCACCGGTCCACGTCCTCGTGATCCCACGGCGCCACATCCCATCCGCGGCCGACCTGGCGGTCGACGATGGTCCGCTCCTTTCCCGGATGGTCGCGGTTGCGGCCGAGGTGGCCCGCCACGAGGGGATCGCCGACTCGGGCTACCGGATCGTGACGAACGTCGGCGCGGATGCCGGGCAGAGCGTGGCTCACCTGCATCTGCACGTGCTCGGAGGCCGCCGGATGACATGGCCACCCGGCTGAGCTCCCGCTCGCGCACGAGGGGCCCCGGCGTGCGGCTCGTGACGGCGTTGCTGACCTCGGCGCTGGCCGTGGCCGGCTGCGGCATCGCGGCGCGGGGCGGGCCGGTCCAGTCACCGGTCGCGACGCCCGTTCCATCGGTGCCGATCGCCATCGAGCAGACCCGCGTCCAGCTGGAGGGCGCGCTCCGTGCCGCGGGCTACTTCGTCGCGCGGGCGGACGCCCCGTTCCGACCGCCGGAATCGGGCCTGCTGGCAAGCGCGCCCCGCGTCGTCTTCCAGGTGCTGCTGCCCGACGATCCAGGCCGAGGCCAGATCGTGATCTACGAGTACCCGGACACCGAACGCGCCGCGGCGGCCGGCCACGAGATGGCGGCGTACGTTGCGAGCGGGCCCGGCCGCGTCCAGTTCAGCCCGGACGCGAGACACGTGCTGCGCCAGTCGGGGACCACGCTCATCTTTTACACGTGGCTGCGCGAGGGCGCCACGGACGCGGTCGCGGAGATCGCGACCGTGCTCGACACAGTGGGGCAGGGAATCGCGATCCCGCAGTAGTCGAGGAGCCGAAGGTTGACCCCTCCGCGCTCAGGCCGGGGCCGAAGTGCCCTCCTCCTGCACGGGCAGCGGCGCGTCCACCACTGCCCAGCGCCGGACCTCGTCGCGCTTCACCTTGAGCGTGTGGGTTCGGGGGAAGTCGCTGTCGGGCCAGAGCCGCCAGGCTGCGACCCGCTGGTGAGCGGCGAGGGTCGCGTTCGCCTGCTTCACGGCAGCGTTCAGCTGTTCGCGCACCGTGGCCGCATCCGGGCCGGGTGCGCCCTCGGCGCGGGCCGGAATGTCGCCGCCCTGCGGCAGGCCGTGCGAGCCGGGCGTAAGCACCACCGCCTCGATCCGTCCGGGCCGTGTCTCCACCACGACCGAGTCGCGCAGACCGGCGGTCCGCAGCGCGTTCTCGATGTCCTCCGGGTACACGTTGAGCCCGTTGGGCAGCACGATGATGTCCCGGGTGCGCCCCATCAGGATCAGGTGGCCCGTCGCGTCGAAGCGCCCGATGTCGCCGGTCCGGTACCAGCCGTCGGCGGTCAGGGCCGCCCGCGTGGCATCTGGGTCGCGGAAGTAGCCATGGAAGAGCGACGGACCCCGCATGAGGATCTCGTTCTCCGCGGAGAGCTTGACCTCGAAGCCTTCGATCGGCTTGCCGACCGTGCCGAGGCCGTGGTCCTGCTTGGAGGTCACCGACGCGGGACCGCATTCGGTGGCGCCGTACCCCTGCATCACCACAACGCCCAGGTCCTCCCACGCCTGCTGCAGGCTGGGCGGCAGGAACGCCCCGGCGCACACGAACAGGTTCAAGCGGCCGCCGAGCTGCGCGTGCACGCGTCGGAAGATGAGCCGGCGCAACCGATATGGCAGTCGCCGGACAATGCTGCGCAGCCGGTTGAACGTGCGCTCCCGGCCGGCCTTCTCGACCTCGCGCTCGATCGCGCTCCAGAACAGGTCGAGGACCTGCGGCACAACGACCATGGTTGTGACGCGGTGGTCGCGGATGGCCTCGAAGATGACCCGCGGGTTGCGTGATCGGACGTAGAGGATGTCTGCCCCGACGGTGAGCGCGTAATAGAGGGCCGTCACCTGTTCGAGCAGGTGGGAAAGCGGCAGGAGCGAGACGACCCGGTGCTCCTGGGGCGCGATGATCCGGTGCGCCGCCTCCACCGAGGCCAGGATGTTGCCGTGCGTCAACATGACGCCCTTGGGCACTCCCGTCGTGCCGGAGGTGAAGATGATCTCGGCGAGATCGTCGCGTCCCGGCCGCGGCCAGCCGTCAACCTGCGCCTCCCATTCAGAAGGCAGCGCCGCATCGGCCGGAGCAGCCAGGGCCTCGACACTCGTGGTCGGAAAGCGCCCGAGGCCCGCCTCGCGCGGGTCGGGTCCATCGCGGCCGCTGCCGATCGCGAGATGGCGGGCATCGGCCTTCGCAGCGATGCGCTCAACCGATTCGGGCGCCATGCGCAGGTCCAGGGGCACCACTGTCACGCCCGCGCGCATCGCCCCGAAGTACGTGGCGGGCAGCTCTGGCGTGGACGGGGACCAGGTCAGCACGCGGTCTCCCGGCCCGACGCCGGCCGCGCGCAGTCGCCACGCGACGAGCTTGCTGCGGCGAGTAAGCTCCGCGAAGCTCCACCGTTCGGCGGACCCATCATCGCGGCGCAGGCCCAGCGCCGGACGGTCGCCATACCGTGCAGCGGCGTCATCAAGAAGGTCCAGGAGGGACTGCATGGCGAGCAATCGTACTGCGCGCCTGCACGAGCTTCGAGCACGCCGGCCGGATCAGGCCGGTCGACCACAGCGCAGGGCGTGACGCTCCCCGCTTCAACACAAGCTCACTGGGAGGCGATCGGACCCGCTGACGGCCACCCGATCGTGTTCCTCCATGGCGTCCGCGAGTCACGCTCGATGTGGCGCGAACAGGCGCCGCTTGCCGATGAATACCGCCTGATCACGGCCGATCTGCCCGCGCACGGGGCGCTCGCCGGAGAGCGGTTCCGGCTCGAGCACGCCGTCGACCGCGTTGCGTCCGTCATCGACTGGGCCGCCGGTGGCCGGGCCCTCGTGGTCGGGTTCTCGCTGGGTGGCTACGTGGCGATGGAGCTGGCGGCCAGGTCCCCAGAGCGCGTTGCGGGTCTCGTGCTGTGCGGCGCCAGCAGTGAGCCGTGGACGGTCCTTGCGAGCCCGCTGCGGATCGCTGCGCGCCTGCTGCTCGCGATGGACGAAGGTGTGCCGATGCCGTGGGCAGCAACGATGGCCGGCCGCGCGGCCCTGGGGCGCCGCTTGCAGCCGGCAGCCCCGAATGCCGCCCATCGGGTTCGGATCGACGCGGGCGGCCAGGCCCTGCTTGACATCGCGGGCCGGCGATTCCGGCCGCGCCTGCGCTCGTACCCTGGGCCGACGCTGCTGGTGAACGGCGCGCGTGACCGGCTGATGCGCCGCCACGAGCTGGCGTTCCTCGGGGAGTGTCGCAACGGCCGGCTGGTGGTTGTCCCGAATGCGAGGCACCTCGCGAACCTCGACGCGCCCGAGCTGTTCAACCGCCACCTGCGGAGATTCGCGGCGTCCATCCCCTGGTAACGGCGCCCGGGGCTCGGCGCGGGAACATGTGGGCCGGCGACCCCGGCCGAGCCGCGCGTGCCGGCTCGTGATCGATGGTCAGCCGTTTGACCCACCGTCGGCCGAGGGCTATGCTCCGCGCGCCCTGCGACGCCATCGTCGAGGGCATTGCCGTTGGTGCGGCCGCGATCGCGGCGGTGCGACGGCGCGGGGAGGTGATTCCGGATTGGCTGAAGTCCGAGTGGGCGAGAACGAGACCTTCGAGAGTGCGCTTCGCAGGTTCAACAAGAAGATCCAGCAGAGCGGCATCCTCGCCGAGGCGCGCCGACGCGAGTACTACGAGAAGCCGAGCGTGAAGCGCAAGCGCAAGGAAGCCAAGCGCAAGAAGGCCGCCCGCACCCCGCAGGGCTGACCGCCATCGGAGATCGGGTCGTGCGACGCGATGTGCGGCTCACGGGCGGCGTCACACGCACGGCTGCGAGCCCGTCCCCGATGCGATCGCCCCACGGCGATCCTGTCAGCTCCGGGACCGCGACCGTGCCCGAGGTGCCCAGCCTGGTGCCCCTCCACCTCCGGTGACCCTCCAGGAACGAATCCAGGACGAACTGCGGGCCGCCATGCGGTCCGGAGACGCCCTGCGTCGCGACGTGCTGCGCATGGCCATCAGCAGCGCCTACAACGTCGAGAAGGCGCGCCAGCGGCCGCTGACCGAGGACGAGCTGGTCGATGTGCTCGGCCGCGAAGTGAAGACCCGACGCGAGTCTGTCGAGGCGTTCCGCGCCGGCGGCCGCGAGGACCTCGCCACGAAGGAAGAGGCCGAGATCGCCATTCTGCGGGAGTTCCTGCCCCGGCCCCTGAACGCCGACGAGCTGTCCACACTCGTGG
Source organism: Chloroflexota bacterium (assembly GCA_016875645.1). Lineage (GTDB taxonomy): Bacteria > Chloroflexota > Limnocylindria > Limnocylindrales > CSP1-4 > VGPE01. Next base: position 12,599 of record VGPE01000022.1, on the reverse strand, counting down.
ACGAGGCGATTGCGGCGACAGGGGCCACGTCCCCGCGTGACCTGGGCAGGGTGATGGGCTGGCTCGCGCCGCGGACGCGAGGCCGGGCCGACGGCCGGCAGGTCAGCGAGCTCGTGAACGGTCGACTCGCGAGCGGAGGCGGCTGAGTGCTGGCCGCACGTGGCGAGCGATCGACCGAGTTCCGGCGCCGGGACGCCGGCCGTCTCCTGGTCGCCTCGGCGCTCCTGGTCCTCGCCCTGGCCGCGATCCTGAGCATCGATGTCGCGTCCAATGGGCTCGGGCTGCGCCTCGGAGCGATTGCCGAGGATGCCGTCCGGGCGCCGCGCTCGCTCACGTTCGAGAGCGAGATCCTCACGAGCAAGGCGCGTGACGAGGCCGGTGGTGCGGTGCCACCCCAGTACGACTACTCACCCGAGCGCGCTGCCACGATCGGCACCCAGCAGGCGACGGCCTATGCGAGTGATGTCCAGCCCATCGATGCGGCGTTCTCCAGCGATGTCGGTCCGACGAGCCGGGTCGAGCTCCTGCAGGCCGCGCTGCCGCGACTCTCCGACGCCAGCCGCACGACGCTGCTGACGCTCTCCAGCGAGCGCTGGCGACTCGTGCGCAACGAGGCCGAGCGCGTCCTCGAAGACGTGCTGCGCACGGAGCTGCGCGACACCGACGTCGCAACGGAGCGCCAGTTCCTCAGCGGACGGATGCTTGCGGGCCTTTCGCCCGACGAGCGGCGCCTCGCGGCCGACCTGATCGCGCCGCTCGTGGTGCCGAACTCTTCCTACAGCGACGAGCTGACCTCGCAGGCGCGGGCCGCCGCCGCCGCCGCGATCGCGCCGGTCAACGTGTCGGTCCTGCAGGGCGAGATCATCGTGGACGCGGGAAAGCCCATCACCGAGTTCGAGCTCGAGATGATCGCCGCCTTCGAACTCAATGAGTCGAACCTTGACACCGCCCGCCTCGGCGGCTGGTTCCTGCTCGCGGCGCTCGTGGTCGGGCTGCTCCTCGCCTGGGTCTGGCGCTTCCGGCCGGAGATCTGGCATCGCAACAACGTGCTGCTGCTGGTCGGGCTGATGCTGATCGTGGCCACGCTGGCGCTCAAGCTGACCGCGGGCCGCTCGATCCTGCCGTTCTTCCTTCCCGTCGCCGCGATCGGAATCCTCGTGGCAATTCTCCTCGACGCAGGTGCCGCCGCGGTGATCGTCATGGTGGTCGCGCTGCTGGCAGGGGCGATCAACGGCGGCTCGCTCGAGATGGCGACGTACGTCTTCCTCGGCGGCTTCGCAGGGATTCTCGGCGTCAGGCGCGGGGACCGGATGCACGTGTTCGTCCAGGCCGGAATCGCCGTGGCAGTGGTGAACATCGTCGTGGTTTCGACGTTCGCCCTACTCGGCCAACGCGATCTCACGGGTGTCCTCCAACTCTGGGCGGCGTCGTCCGTGGCGGGTGCCGGCGCGGCCGTGGTCGCGGTCGGGACCTTTGCGGTGCTGGGCAACCTGTTCGGGATCGTCACGGTCTTCCAGCTGCTCGAGCTCGCAAACCCGTCGCAGCCGCTCCTGCGGCGGCTTCTGACCGAGACCCCCGGCACGTACCACCACGCGCTCATGGTGGCCAACCTTGCCGAGCGTGCGGCGGAAGCCGTCGGCGCCGACCCGCTGCTGGCTCGCATCGCTGCCTATTACCACGACGTCGGCAAGCTCGGGAACCCGCTCGCGTTCATCGAGAACCAATCGGGCGGCGAAAACGTTCACGACCAGCTGCCGCCCGAGGTTTCGGCGCAGATCCTCAAGGGCCACGTCGTCGACGGGATCGAGTTGGCGTATCGGGCGAGGCTGCCCACGTCCCTGATCGCGTTCATTCCACAGCATCACGGCACGGCGCTCATGAGCTACTTCTACGCCAAGGCGCGGGAAGCCTCGGCCGCGCCATACGGCGGCCTCGCCACCGACGAGGGCACCCGCGCGGCCGCGCTCGTCGACCAGCGCCGGTTCCGCCACAACGGTCCGAAACCGCAGTCACGCGAAGCGGCGATCCTCATGCTCGCGGACAGCGTCGAAGCCTCCGTGCGCTCGCTCGCCTCCCGCGACGAAGCCACGATCCGGGCGATGGTTGCAAGGATCATCGACGAGCGGCTCAAGGACGGCCAGCTCGACGAGTGCGACCTGACGCTGCGCGACATCGAGCGGATCCGGGAGGCCTTCGTCTCGCAGTTGCTGGGCATGTACCACCAGCGCATCGCCTATCCGCAGAACAAGATCGTGGAGATCGAGTCGCGCCGGGCGTCCGGCGGCTGATGGCGGGCGGCGACCCGCGGTCCATCTATCGCCCGCCCTGGCGGATCGACCTGACGGTCCGGCCCGGCGTGAGGATCCTCGTCCCCGGGTCTGTCCTTGCCGCCCTGGTTGCCCGGATCCTCGAGGCCGCCGGGGCGCCGGCGCCGGCATCGCTCGCGCTGATCCTCTCCGACGACGCCGAGCTGTCGTTGCTCAACGAAGAGCACATGGGTGCCGAGGGTCCGACGGACGTGCTCTCGTTCCCGCTGCTCGCGCCCGAGGCCTTTCCGCCTCATCCGGGCCGACCGGGCGGGCCTCGGCCCGACGCGTTCCCGCGGCCGCCTGGCGCGCGCGTCCACCTGGGTGATGTCGTGGTGTCGGTCGAGCGGGCTCGGATGCAGGCCGCGATCGGGCAGGGCGGCCAGACTGGGGATGTGGCGTGGGACGCGCGCGACGAGCTGCGCCTGCTGGTTGCACACGGTGTCCTGCACGTCTGCGGCTGGGACCACGCTGAGCCTGCGGAGGGGGCGGCGATGCGTGCACTCGAGCAGGAGCTGCTCGCCGCCAGGTAGGGGCGAGGCTGCTCGGAGACAGTGCGGCCCGCAGTTCCTGCGCGCCACCCGGTGCCATACGCGAGCATCCAGCGCCACGAATCGCCGAACTGCCAGTCCATTGCCCGCGCTTCGGCGCGCCATTCCTGCTCCGTCGTCAGGTACGGGACTGCCTGCGCAGCGACGGCCGCGGCGAACGCATGCGCATCCGCGTCGAGCGCGGTCATCGCCTCGAGCTCTGCCGCGTATTGCCCGGTCGTCCGTGGCGTTTCGTCGTCGGCCGCGCCGACAGCGTCGTGGATCGCCGCCCGCTCGATGCCGCCGAGCAGCGAATCGATCTGCATTGCGAGCCGGAGCCCCGGCCGGGTCACGGCGACGATGACCCGTCGCCGATCGCGCTCGTGGCGGCGTTGCACCACGTACCCCAACTCCGCCAGGCGCGCAAGAGCCGACGAGACCGTGGTCCGCGGCCGCCCCAGCAGCCCCGGGATCTGCCCCAACGCGATCTCGCGCGGCCCCGCCACGGCGTGGAGCACCAGCCCCGCCGTGAGATTGACGCCCGACTCGCGGTGCGGCTCGCGCATGTTGCTGGCAACGGCCGCCTGCGCCTTTGCCATCGTCATCAGCGTGTGCTGGTGTGCCGTCCACATCGCCAGGGGATCCACCTTCGGCGCGGCCGCGATTCGCTGGTGCAGCCGTTCGCGAAGGATCCGCCGCCATCCCGGCCGCTCGAGCCAATCGTCCATCGCATCCTCGTCGAGTGACTCCGTCAATGCCCAATGGCGCTTCTGCCACGTGGCCGACTCGGCCGTTCCGATCTCGCTCCGCCGCCCCCTCCGCCGCCCCGATGCGACGAATTCGTCGCATCGGGGCGGCGGACGGCACGGGGGAAGGTCCCAGGTCGGGCTGCACTGACGCTTTACCGCCGCTTACCTGCGATTCGGCTGGCGCATGAGGCACTGCTGGAGGGGCGTGAAAGGGCCCGCTGCTACCATTGACTCAGGCCCTCCGCGTTGCGGATCGGGCTCTGTCGGCATGCGGCGCGCCCAGCCACGTTCGTTGGCGAGGACGCGGTCATCGGAGTCGGCGTGAAGATCGTCGTGGGCCTCGGGAATCCGGGCGAGCAGTACGCACGGACGCGCCATAACGTGGGCTGGATGGTGCTCGACCGCCTGGCCGATCGCGCCGGCTGGTCCGGTCGCGGCCGCACGCGCGACGCGTCGTCGATCGTCATGGGCCGCTACCGCGGCCTCGACCTGACGCTCGCCAAGCCGCTGACGTACATGAACGAATCGGGCATCGCGGTGCGCAGGATCCTGGCGCGCGAGCGCGCGCCGCTGAGCGATCTGCTCGTCGTTGTGGATGACTTTGCGCTGCCGTTCGGGCGACTGCGCTTCCGCGAGGGCGGCGGCCCCGGGGGCCACAATGGTCTCGAGTCGATCATCGCCGAGATGGGCTCCGACCGTTTCAGCCGGCTGCGGGTGGGGATCGGCGAGCCGGGCCGCAGCAGCGTGGATCACGTCCTCGGACGGTTCGCGCCTGCGGAGATCGTGCGACTCGACGAATTGCTCGATGAAGCTGTCGAAGGCGTCGAGACGTGGGCACGAGAGGGCACGAGCAAGGCCGCCAATCGCTTCAACACGTTCGAGCTCCGCCCGGCCGACGAGGACCGGGCCGCCGCGCCGGGCGAAGTCGACGGGCCGCCGGGGCCCGACGGCATCCGGCGGACACGGACCGGCTGGCGACGAGCGCATCCGGCCGAAGACGAGCCGTGAGCTTACCCCCGCTCCGGGGCAAGCGCGGGCGCGAGCGCCGTCTCGGTGAGCAATTGAACGCCGCGCGATTGCGAGCCGCTGCCCTGCCGACGATGGCCGATGAGGCTGTCGACTTCGACGTCCATGAGGTGGAGCGCGAACTCGAGGACCACACGCGAAGAGAGGCCAGGGCCCTGGCAGCGCCGGCGCCGGCGCGAGACAGCGCGAAGGCGCGGGGGCCCGGTCGGCGGCTGCCGAGCCTCGCGACGTTGCCGCTGCTCCTGCAGGCCACGGGGACATTCGGGGCGCTCCGCGAACGGCTCGGCGGCGCAGACCGGCGATTGACCGGCGGCCGGCACTGCGGCCTCGTGGCGGTGCCGCATGGGGCAAAGACCTACCTTGCGGCCGCGCTCGCGCTGGGTCCTGAGGCAGAGCGCGTGGTCTGGATCGCGCGCGACTCCGAAATCGGTGATCGCGTGGCGGAGGAACTCGGAGTGTGGCTGGGCGAGCCTGGCACCGTGGCGGTGCTGGAGCCCCGGACCGCCCTCGCGTACGAGCGCAGCGAGCTGGTCACTGACGAGACGGCCGCGCGCGTGGCGGCGCTCTCCCGCTGGCGGAGTGGCCGCGCGCGCGTCCTCGTGGCGTCGGTCCAGGCCCTGCTCCAGCACACGATCGAGCCGGCGGACCTGCCGGACTCGCCGCTTGTCGTCGAGGCCGGCGCGCGACTCGGTCTCGAGGCACTGCTGGGACAGCTCCAGCTGCTGGGCTACAGCCCCGCCCTCGAGGTGGCGGGCCGCGGCGAGTTTGCCCGGCGCGGGGGCATCGTGGACGTGTTCCCGCCCAGCGAGGAGTTGCCGGTCCGGGTCGAGTTCTTCGGGGACGAGATCGACTCGCTGCGCCGGTTCGATCCCACCGACCAGCGGGCCGTCGGCCCGGCCGCCCGGATCGAGCTGCTGCCCGCGAGTGAGTTCCTGGCGCCGAGGGACGGAATCGCGGGCCTGCGGGCCAGGATCCGGGGCATGGGTTCCCTCCCGGAGCGCCTCGCTGACGACCTGGCACGGTTCGAGGCGCGACGAGATGCGACGAATTCGTCGGAATCTGGTCGCGCGCTGCCGACCGGCGACGCGGCGGAGATCTGGGCGCCCTACCTGGCGCCAGCCACTGGGTTCGACCACGTCGATCAGGGAGCGCTGCTGATCCTTGACGAACCGGGCGACATCGCCGATGCAGCCGAGTTTCTGTGGCGCCAGGCGGACGAGCGCAGGGCCGAAATGATCGACGGCGGTGACCTGCCGAAGAGCTGGCCGTCCACCTATCTCGGGCCGCGCGAGTGGAAGGGTCGGCTGGCCGGCTCGCGGACCCTCGAGCTGACGTGGGAGTCCGAGGCGCCCGATGCGATGGCCGGCGGGGGACTGAGCATGGGTGACGCATTCGGCTGGCGGGAACCCGCGATGATGCCGGCGCGGACCGCACAGCTTGCGGCCAGCGTGGAGCGCTGGCAGGCCGATGGCGCGCGCGTCGTGGTCGCCTCGGACCAGGCGCCGCGCCTGGCGGAGCTGCTCGCCGAAGCGGGCCATCCGCTCGGCGTCAGCGGGACCCTCGCCGAGGCGCCGCCGCCGGGGGCCGTCGCGCTGATCGAGCGGAGCCTCAATGGCGGGTTCGCCGGCGGGCCCGACGGCCTGATCTTCGTCACCGACCGCGAACTGTTCGGCTCGGTGCGCGTTCGCCGGCCGCGTGCGCTGCGGCGGATCGTCCCGCGCGACATCCTCGAGCGGCTGGCCCAGGGCGACCTCGTGGTGCATGTCGACCATGGCATCGGGCGCTACGAGCGGATGCTTCGGCGCGGGTCGGACGGCGAGGAGCGCGACTATCTCGAGATCGCGTTCGAGGGCGGCGACCGCATGTTCGTCCCCGTCGAGCAGATCAACCGGCTGTCGCGCTACTCGGGCGCGGAGCGGCCCGCGCTCTCGAAGCTCGGTGGCGGCGAGTGGCAGCGGACCAAGGCCCGGGTCCGAAAGGCGGTCAGCGACCTCGCCGAGGACCTGCTCGAGCTGTACGCGTCGCGTGGTGCTGCCGAAGGTCACGCATTCGGGACCGACACGCCCTGGCAGCAGGAGATGGAGGCCTCGTTCCCGTACGAGGAGACCGCCGACCAGCTCCGGGCCGTGGCCGAGGCGAAGCTCGACATGGAGTCCGGCCGGCCGATGGACCGCCTCGTGGTCGGTGACGTCGGCTACGGCAAGACCGAGGTCGCGCTGCGTGCAGCCTTCAAGGCGACCCAGGACGGCAAGCAGGTTGCCGTGCTCGTGCCGACGACCGTGCTCGCGGCGCAGCATCACCAGACGTTCAGCCAGCGGCTCGCGGCCTTCCCGATGCATGTCGCCCTGCTGTCGCGATTCGTGCCGCCCAGGGAGCAGGAGGCCGCGATCGCGGGCCTCGCGGATGGCTCGATCGACATCGTGATCGGCACCCACCGGCTGCTCTCGAAGGACGTGCGGTTCCGCGACCTCGGCCTCGTGGTCGTGGACGAAGAGCAGCGCTTCGGCGTTGCCGCGAAGGAGCGACTCAAGCAGCTGCGGCGTGAGGTCGACGTGATGACACTCTCGGCGACGCCCATTCCGCGGACGCTGAACCTCGCCCTGGCGGGCGTCCGCGACCTCAGCGTCATCGAGACGCCGCCCGAGGACCGGCTGCCGATCCAGACGCGGGTCGCCGAAGCCTCCGCGGGCCTTGTCCGGGACGCGATCCTGCGCGAGCTCGATCGCGGCGGCCAGGTGTTCTTCGTCCACAACCGCGTGGAGACGATCGAGGCGCAGGCTGACCAGTTGCGCCAGATGCTGCCCGGGGTGCGCGTCGCCGTGGGCCATGGCCAGATGGCCGAGGGCGCGCTCGAGCGGGTGATGCTCGCGTTTGCGGCGGGCGAGACCGACGTGCTGGTCTGCACGACGATCATCGAGTCCGGCCTGGACATCCCCAACGCAAACACGATCATCATCGACCGCGCCGACACGTTGGGCCTCGCCCAGCTCTACCAGCTGCGGGGCCGCGTCGGCCGCTCGAGCCGGCGCGCCTACGCCTATCTGCTCTACCGCCGGCGAGAGCGGCTCTCCGACGAGGCGCGCAGGCGCCTCCAGGCGATCTTCAACGCGTCCGAACTCGGAGCTGGCTTCCAGATCGCACTGGCGGACCTCGAGATCCGCGGCGCGGGCAACATTTTGGGTGCGCAGCAGAGCGGGCCCATGGCGGCCGTGGGTTTCGACCTCTACTCCCGGCTCCTCACCGACGCTGTCGAGGAGCAGAAGGCGTCCTACGAGCACCGGCCGCCCGTGCGCGAGAGGCCCAGCGCCGTCATCGACCTCCCCATCGACGCACACCTGCCCGAGGGGTACGTGCCCGACGAGGCCCAGAAGCTCGAGTTGTACCGGCGGCTGGCGCGGACCCGCACCGCGGGCGACATCGCGGCGTTCCGCCAGGAGCTGGCCGACCGCTTCGGTCCGATGCCGGCACCGGTCCTGCGCCTCGTGGAGGTGGCAGAGTTGCGCCTCGCGGCAGAGGCCGCGGGCGTGGCGTCGATCTCACGGGAGGAGGGTCACCTGGTCGTGCGCTTCGGGACGCTGCCGCGCTCCGTTGCGATGCGGGCGCTGGCAGGCGTCCGCCTGCCCGGCGTCCCGGTCGCCGGCGGCGTGACGTTCATGTCCAACCAGGTCCGGATCCGCCTGCCGCGCGAGCCGCGGGCGGCGTGGAGCGTGACCTCGGCCGTGGTCGCGCGCCTGGTGGCCGAGACGAGCGCCGGAGCAACCCCGTCGGAGACAGGCTTCTGATGCACGCCACCGAGGGCCGGACGCACGACAGCCTGTGGTCGCCGCAGCGTCGGGCGCTCACGATCGGCTTGATCCTTACCGTCACCCTCGTTGCCGCCGAGGCACTCGCCATTGCAACGATCATGCCGATCGTCGCGGACGATCTCGGCGATCTCCAGCTCTACGGCTGGGTGTTCTCGTCGTTCCTGCTGGGATCGCTGCTCGGCATCGTCGTGGCGGGCAGGATCGTGGACCGGTTCGGCCTGGTGCTGCCCTTCGTCGGCGGCCTTGTCGTGTTCGGCGCGGGTCTCGTGATCTGCGGCGTCGCGCCCACGATGCCCGTCCTTGTCGCAGGCCGGCTGATCCAGGGCTTCGGAGCGGGGGCGATCCCCCCGATCGGCTACGTGGCGATCGGCCGGTCGATGCCGGAGCGGCTCCGGCCGCAGATGTTCAATCTCTTTGCGATGGCCTGGGTGTTGCCGGGGATCGTGGGGCCGTCCATCGCCGCCGTGGTCGCCACGCAGCTCCACTGGCGGGCGGTGTTCATCGGCCTGTTGCCACTGATCGCCCTGTCCGGATTGATGACGCTGCTGCCGCTTCTGCGCGTGCCGCCGGCCGCCCGCAGCGACGAGGCGACCGCGATGCTGGCGGAGCGAGAGGCTCGCCGCGGGCCGCCGCTCGCCGTTGCGCTGGCCATCGGGGCAGGGCTGCTCATTGCGGGCCTGACGAGTGCGTTGGTCGAGGTCATGATCCCGCTGACCCTGGCAGGCCTCGTGGTCGGGCTCGCTGCATTCAAAGCGCTCACCCCGCCCGGGACACTCCGCCTCGTCCGTGGCCTGCCGGCTGCGATCCTGCTTCGCGGGGCACTCACGTTCGCGTTCCTCGGCGCGGACACGTTCTCTCCGTTGGCGCTCCAGGGCTGGCGCGGCCTGTCGCCGGCGTTGACGGGCGTCGTCATCACCGTGGTCACACTCGCATGGACGGCCGGCTCGTGGATCCAGACACGGTTCATCCCGCGACTCGGACCCGAGTGGTTCCTGCGTGTCTCGCTGTTCATGGTTACGATCGGGCTCGCCGGCACGATGCTCGTGCTTGCGCCGGGCATCCCGATCGAGGTGGGCCTGGTTGCCCTGACCTCCGCCGCCGTTGGCATCGGCATGGGCTACTCGGCGGCGTCGCTGATCGTGCTCCGGGATGCGCTGCCCGGGCGGGAGGGCGCGTCGACGTCAGCCCTGCAGCTCTCCGACGTGCTTGGCACGGTGCTCGGGACGGGCATCGGCGGCGCGTTCATCGCCGCCGGCGAGCGCGCCGGGGCAGAGCCCTGGCTGGGGTTGGCAGGCGCGTTCGGCACCTTCGTGGTCGTGGCCGCGCTGGGATTCGCAGGCTCGTGGCGGCTGTTCCCAGCCCCGAAGCCCGCCGGGGTCGTGGCCGCCAGGCCGGCACGCGAGGCTGCCTGAAGCCGTGCCCCACCCCGCGGCCGGGCAGGTCATGACGGTTCAGGGGTCGATCTCCCCCGATCGCCTGGGTTTCACCCTGCCCCACGAGCACTTCTACATCCAGCTGTTTTCCCACCCCGATCGGTGGGACGCCGTCCACCAGATCGAGGACGACGACCTGTTCGCCGCCGAGATCGCGACGTTCCAGGGCCAGGGCGGGACGTGCGTCGTAGACGTGACGCCGCCGTCGATCGGGCGGAAGCCGGACCGGCTCCGGGCACTCGCCGAGCGGACGGGTGTCGACATCGTGATGGGCTGCGGCTGGTACCGGCAGCCCTACTACCGGCCGCGCGAGGAGATCGACACGACGCCCACGCGGGTCCTGGCGGAGCAGCTCACCCAGGAGATCCTCCACGGGGCGCCGGGGAGCGCCGGCGTCCGGCCCGGCGTCATCGGGGAGATCGGCGTCCACAAGGATTGGCTCACCCCGGCCGAGGAACGCGTCCACCGGGCCGCCGCCCGGGCGCAGCGGGCGACCGGGCTCTCGATCATCACGCACTCGATCGCGAGCGACGTCGGCCTGGCCCAGCTGGACGTGTTCGAAGAGGAGGGGGTCGACCCGGCGCGCGTCGTGATCGGACACGCGGAGAGCTATCCGGTCCTGTCGTATCACCTCGCCGTGATCGCACGTGGTGCGTCGGTCGCCTACGACACGCTCGCGGGTCCACCGTTCTTCAACGAGCAGTGGATGGAGCGCGTCCAGCGGCTCGTCCTCGACCTCGTGGACCGCGGGCACGCGGACCGCGTCCTGCTGTCCCACGACCTGTCGCGCCACGACCAGCTGACCGCGTTCGGCGGGACGGGCCTATCCTACGTCGGTGGCGTGTTCGTGCCGCGCCTGCGCGACGCGGGCGTCCCCGACGACGTGATCCGCCAGATCACCGTGGAGAACCCGCGCCGATTCCTGACCGTCGCCGGCTGAGGAGGAGGCCCCCGATGCGGATCGAGATCGAGCGGCGGAACGACGGGATCGAGGAGGCGGCGGGGTCGGCGACCGCCAACCGGTGCATCCCGAACATGGCCCGCCTGCCTGGCGACTCGATCCTCATGAGCTTCCGCGTCGGCGCTCACCGCGAGAGCGCGGATGGACGGATGCGCTACGTCCGGTCGACCGACGAGGGCAGGACGTGGCAGGACCTGGGAACGCCCTTCGGCCACCTGGTCCCGGCCGGCTGGGACATGCGTGGCGGCACGGTGACGGTTCTGCCGGGCGCCGCCGTCCTGACCTGCGTGGTGGTCCTGGACAAATCACTGGACCGGCCTGTTTACAACCCGGACGGCGAGGGCGTCGTGCCCATCCGGAACTTCATTGGCCGCTCGGAGGACGGCGGGCGCACCTGGACGACGCGGTGGATCGACAGCCCGATCCCGCAGCTGTCAACAATGCTCCTCCTGCACCTGCCGTCGGACGAGACACTGCTGGCGTTCGAGACGTTCAAGGAGTACGACGAGCCGGGGCCCTGGGTGGAGCGGTCCGGCGTCCTGCGCTCCGCCGACGAGGGCCGCACGTGGCCAGAGCACGTCGTCGCTGCGACGTCGGATCGGGTCGGTGATCCGCACGACACGATGTGGTTCGATCCGCGCATCGCCCGGCTCGCGAACGGCCGGCTCGTGATGCTCTTCTACGCATTCCGGCACGGCACGAGCACGGACGGCCCGAACCACATCTCCTGGAGCGACGACGACGGGCGGACATGGAGCCGCCCCGTCCCGACCACCCTCTGGGGCCAGGCGAGCTACCCCATCCCGCTGGCCGACGGCGGGCTGCTCGTCTTCCAGCAACGCCGTTCGGACCCGCAGGTCATGGCGCTCTGCTACAGCGCCGACGGCGGCCGCACGTTCGACGACCGGCTCGAGACGATCGTGTACCGCCACGAGGTCACGTCGGCCGGGGCCGCCGACGGCTCGACCAGCGCCCACGCGTATCTGATGTCAATGGCCCGGTTCACGTTCGGGCACCCGTGCGGCATGGCGCTCGGCCCCGACCGGGCGCTCCTCGCGTGGTACGGCGGGTCGATCGAGCGGACGGCGATCCACTCGGCCGTGGTCAGGGTGCAGCGGTAGTGCTGCGCTAGACTGGCCGCGCCGTGGAGCAGTCGCCGTGGGGCGGCAGAGCGGGAGGAAGTCGAGCGTCGATGTCGGCCGAGGAGCTTCGCGCGAGGATCCGCGAGATCCCGGATTTCCCCAAGCCGGGCATCCTCTTCTACGACATCACGACGCTCCTGAAGGCGCCAGCCGCCTACCGCGAGGCGATCGACCTGATGCTCGAGCCGCATCGGGAGGCCGGCATCGAGGTGGTGGTCGGCATGGAATCGCGAGGCTTCATCTTCAGCTCGCCGATGGCGTACGTGCTGGGGGCAGGCCTGGTCCCGGTCCGCAAGCTGGGCAAGCTGCCGGCCGAAACGCTCACCGTCGAGTACGCCCTCGAGTACGGGTCGAACACCCTCGAGATCCACCGCGACGCCATCAGCCCGGGCCAGCGGGTGCTGATCGTGGACGACCTGCTTGCCACTGGCGGCACGGTGCGCGGCACAATCGAACTCGTCGAGCGGCTCAAGGGCAAGGTGGTCGGCCTGGCGTTCCTCGTCGAGCTGGAGTTCCTCAAGGGCCGGGAGCGACTGCAGGGCTACCACGTTTCGAGCGTGATCCGGTACTGAGCGCCGGACACGTCGAGCCACCCCGTGAGCGATGGCGAGGTCGGACCGGGCGGGCAGCCGTCGACGCCCGGCCC
>VGPE01000021.1 GCA_016875645.1 Chloroflexota bacterium | reverse complement strand
CGGCGACCTCAACAGCCGCCGCGGACACATCGAAGGGATGGAGACACGCGCCTCGACGCAGGTCGTCAGGGCGTTCGTGCCGCTCGCTGCGATGTTCGGCTACGTCACGGACCTGCGGTCCATGACGCAGGGCCGCGCGACTTCCTCCATGGAGTTCGCGCACTACGCGGAGGTCCCGAGCTCGATCGCAAACGAACTCGTCCAGAAGTCCAGGGTCTAGGCACACGGACAGCCGACAGAGGCAACCCGGGGAAACGGGCGCGGCATGGGATCCAGGGCCGCGACCACGAGGAGCGTATTGAAGTGGCCAAGAAGAAGTTCGAACGGAACAAGCCGCACGTCAACATCGGGACGATCGGCCACATCGACCACGGCAAGACGTCGCTCACCGCGGCGATCAGCAAGTACCTCGCGCTGCGGGGCTCGGCCGAGTACCGCTCGTTCGAGACGATCGACAACGCCCCCGAGGAGCGCGAGCGCGGCATCACCATCGCGATCGCCCACGTGGAGTACCAGACCGAGGCGCGCCACTACGCGCACGTCGACTGCCCCGGCCACGCCGACTACATCAAGAACATGATCACCGGCGCCGCCCAGATGGACGGCGCGATCCTGGTCGTGGCGGCCACCGACGGCCCGATGCCCCAGACCCGCGAGCACATCCTCCTGGCGCGCCAGGTGGAGGTGCCCTACATCGTGGTCTTCCTCAACAAGGTCGACGCGGTCGACGACCCCGAGCTGCTCGACCTCGTCGAGCTCGAGGTGCGCGAGCTGCTGACCAAGAACAACTTCCCGGGCGACGAGGTGCCGGTCATCCGCGGCTCCGCGCTCAAGGCCCTCGAGGCGCCCGACGATCCGTCCGACCCGGCCTATGCGCCCATCCAGGAGCTGATGGACGCGGTCGATTCCTACATCCCGACCCCTGACCGGCCGGTCGACCGGCCGTTCCTGATGCCGATCGAGGACGTGTTCGGCATCAAGGGCCGCGGCACCGTCGCCACCGGGCGCATCGAGCGCGGCATCGTCAAGGTCGGCGACGAGGTCGAGATCGTCGGCATCCACGCCACCCGCAAGGTGGTCGTGACCGGCGTCGAGATGTTCAAGAAGCTGCTCGACGAGGGCCGCGCCGGCGACAACGTGGGCTGCCTGCTGCGCGGCATCGAGCGCGAGGACATCGAGCGCGGCCAGGTGCTCGCCAAGGCGGGCTCGGTCACCCCCCACACCAAGTTCACCGCCCAGGTGTACGTGCTGACCAAGGAGGAGGGCGGCCGCCATACCCCCTTCTACAACGGCTACCGGCCGCAGTTCTACCTGCGCACGACCGACGTCACCGGGGCCATCGGCCTGCCCGACGGCGCCGAGATGATCATGCCCGGCGACAACGTCGAGATGTCGGTCGAGCTGATCACCCCGATCGCGCTCGAGCTCGGCCAGCGCTTCGCCATCCGCGAGGGCGGCCGCACCGTGGGTGCCGGCGCCATCGTGAGCATCGTCGAGTAGCGACATGGCGAAGGTCGAGGCCCGACCGGTCATCCAGCTCGCCTGCACCGAGTGCAAGCGGCGCAACTACGCCACGCGCAAAAACAAGAAGAACGATCCGAATCGACTTGAGTTCAACAAGTACTGTCCGCACGAGCGACGCCATACCCTTCACCGCGAGGCGAAGTAGCGGGGCACCCGTGCGCCACCATAGGGGCGTAGCTCAATTGGCAGAGCACCGGTCTCCAAAACCGGCGGTTGTAGGTTCGAGTCCTATCGCCCCTGCCACATTCCTCGGGCCGATGGCCATGTGGACTGCGGCCTCGGCCCTCGGAGGGCCGACCGCAAGAACCGGTACCAGAAAGAAGACCGAGACCCACCGTGCAGCGCTTCAGACGCTTCCTTGACGAAGCGTGGTCCGAACTCAAGAAGGTGTCCTGGCCGACCAGGCAGCAGGTCCGCAACCTGACCATCCTCGTGATGGCGGTCAGCCTTGCCGTCGGCCTGTACATCACCGTCTTCGACTTCGTCTTCTCCGAAGCCGTCCGCCTTCTGGCCGGCGGGGCATAGGCGGGCACGTGATGACCGAGACCCGGGGCACGGAGACGACCAGGGCGCCCGAGAAGCGCTGGTATGTCATCCATACCTACTCGGGCTACGAGAACAAGGTCAAGGCGAACCTCGAACACCGCATCGAGTCGATGGGCATGGAGGACAAGATCTTCCAGGTGCTGGTGCCGATGGAGGACGAGATCGAGATCCGCCAGGGCCAGCGCCACACCGTCCAGAAGAAGGTGTACCCGGGCTACGTCCTCGTCGAGATGATGCTCGACCCCGATAGCTGGTTCGTGGTGCGCAACACGCCGGGCGTCACCAGTTTCGTGGGCGGCGCCAACATCCCCGGCACGCGCAACGAGCCGATCCCGCTCGACGAGAACGAGGTCAAGCAGATCCTCCGCCAGATGGGCGTCGAGACGCCGAAGTACCGCGTCGCCTTCCAGAAGGGCCAGAGCGTGCGCGTCACCGACGGTCCGTTCGCCGAGTTCATCGGCACCGTCGACGAGGTCAACCCCGAGCGGAACAAGGTCAAGGTCCTCGTCAGCATCTTCGGCCGCGAGACGCCGGTCGAGCTGGACTTCCTCCAGGTCGAAAAGCTGTGAGCGCCACTCGGACGGCGCCGGGCGGCGTTGTCGCCTCCGCTCGCTCGCTCACGAACCTCCAGTGCGCTCGCTCGCGTGCTCGGCTCCGCCTTGCGCGGCGCTCGCCCGAGCGGCGCTCACCGTGGCAGTCGAAAGGTAGATAGCGCTCCGTGGCCAAGAAGATCCGAATCGTCCTGACCCTGCAGTTGCCGGCCGGCAAGGCCACGCCCGCGCCGCCCGTCGGCACGGCCCTCGGCCCGCATGGCATCAACATCGTCGAGTTCACCAAGGCGTACAACGAGCGGACCGCCGACAAGGCGGGCCAGGTGATCCCGGCCCAGATCACGGTCTTCGAGGACCGATCGTTCACGTTCATCCTCAAGACCCCGCCGGCCGCCGACCTGCTGCGCAAGGCCGCGGGCATCGAGAAGGGCACCGCGACCGCCGGCCGCGGCACGGTCGGGCGCATCACGCGCGACCAGATCCGCGAGATCGCGACCGCCAAGCTGCCCGACCTCAACGCCAACACCATCGATGCCGCCATCCGCCAGATCGAGGGCACGGCCCGCAGCATGGGCATCGAGGTCATCGGCTAGGCCGACGGGCGTCAGGCGCGGGCGGATCACCCCGCCGCACGCGCTCGAACCATCCGGGGGAGGTCGGAAGCGCCGGCCGCCACGCGAGGATTGCCACATGGCTCGACACGGGAAGAAGTACGAGGAGGCGGCGAAGCTCGTCGACCGCCAGCGCCTGTACGCGCCGGCCGAGGCCGTCGAGCTCGCCCAGCGGACGAACTACACCAGCTTCGACGCCACGGTCGAAGCCCACCTGAACCTCGGCGTCGACCCGCGCCATGCCGACCAGATGGTCCGGGGAACGGTCGTCCTGCCGCACGGCACGGGCAAGGTGGTCCGAGTCGCCGTGTTCGCGCAGGGCGAGAAGGCCCAGGAGGCGCTCCGCGCCGGTGCCGACGAGGTCGGCTCCGAGGACCTCGTCAAGAAGATCGAGGCCGGCTGGCTGGAGTTCGACGTTGCGCTCGCGACGCCCGACACGATGGGGATGGTCGGCCGCCTCGGCCGGATCCTCGGCCGGCGCGGGTTGATGCCGAACCCCAAGTCCGGCACGATCACCTTCGACCTCGATCGGGCGATCCGGGAGGTGAAGGCCGGGCGCGTGGAATTCAAGGTGGACAAGGGCGGCCTCGTCCACGTCCCCGCCGGCAAGGCAAGCTTCGAGCGCGACGCGCTCGTCGCCAACCTCGCAGCCCTGCTCGACGCCGTCAACCGGGCGCGCCCGGCGGGCGCGAAGGGCCAGTACCTCAAGGGCCTGACCATTGCGAGCACCATGGGCCCGGGCATCAAGGTGGACATCCCGGCATTGCTCGCGATCGCCGCGGCCACATGATCCTCGGCCGGGATGACCCGGCCATCACAACGGGGCGGCGGAATCGTGCCGCCCGCACAACTCAATCACGGATCCGCCGCAGACAGCCTGCGCCTGCGGACGCCGAAGCCGGACCCGAACAGGCCGGCTGCGACGTCGGGGCTTGATCCGCCGAACCGGATCGGGGAGTGCCGAAGGGCCCCCCGGGGACGACGGCGAGCACGCCGAGGCAGAGCGACTCTCTCCACCGCCCGGTGGCCCGAGTCCCTGCGAGCTGGAGATCCGCCGCAGGGGCCCCAGGGCCCGGGAGGTCAACATGCCGACAGAGGCCAAGCGCGAGACGGTCGCCGAGCTGCGCGAGGAGATCTCGCGCAACCGGACGTTCATCGTTTCGGAGTACCGCGGCCTCAAGGTGAGTGAGCTCGCCGAGATCCGGCGATCACTGCGCAAGCAGGACGTGACCTACCACGTCGTGAAGAACCGCCTGATGCGGATTGCCGCCGAAGGCCCGACGGGCGAGGCGCTGAGCCCGCTTCTCGAGGGTCCCACGGCGATCGCGTTCGGCAACGACGAGGCAGGCACGGCAAAGGCCGTGCTCGACGCCACCCGGCCGTTCAGCCGGATCATCAAGATCAAGGGCGGCGTCCTTGGCAGCAGCCGGATCGACGCGGAAGGTGTGACGGCCCTTGCCGCCCTGCCCCCGCGCCCGGTCCTCCAGGCCCGCCTCGCCGGCGCGATCGTGTCGCCCGTGGCCACCCTGGGCGGGCTGCTCGCCGCCAACCTGCGCAACCTGGCCTACGGCCTCCAGCAGGTCCACGACCGCAAGGCTGCGGCCGGCTCCTAGTCACGCACCACCCAGCATCGAACCGACCCGAAGGAGTTCGCACCCATGGCAACGCTCACCCAGGACCAGCTGCTCGAGGCCATCGACGGGATGACCGTCCTCGAGCTCTCCAAGTTCATCAAGGCGTTCGAGGACCGCTACGGCGTCACCGCCGCCCCGGCCGCGGTTGCGGCTGCCCCGGCGTCGTCCGGCGCGCCTGCAGCGGACGCACCGGCCGTCGAGGAGCAGACCGAGTTCTCAGCTGTCCTCGCCGAGGTCGGGCCGAACAAGATCCCGGTCATTAAGGTCGTCCGCGAGCTGACCGGACTCGGCCTCAAGGAGGCCAAGGACCTCGTTGACGGCGCCCCGAAGGCCGTCAAGGAGGGCATCGCCCGCGAGGAGGCCGAGAAGATCAAGGCCGCCCTCGAGGAGCAGGGCGCGAAGGTCGAGATCAGGTAGCGCATTCGCGTTTCACGACGGGGCCGGGGCGCGAGTCCCGGCCTCGTGCATTTTCCGCCAGGGTGGCGCCGGGTCACGGTCGCCACGGCGGGTGTGACCGCTACGCTTCCGTTCCTGCTCGTTTGCGATGAGCGGAGGAGGTGAGGTTCCCATGGACGCGGCGACCTGGATCAGTCTGGGGCAGCTGACCATCTCGATCGTCGGCATCGCGATCACGGCCTGGCTTGCCGTGATCGTCCAGCGGAGCGCGACGAGGATCGCTCAGTTGGAGTTCAATCGGGCGCTGCGCGACAGCTGGATGCATGTCGATGAGATGGTGCTGCAGAAGCCGGAGTTCCTTGAACTGGTCGACCGATACCTCGAACCGCGCGAGACGGCCGATCCCACGTTCGCGCAAAAGCGTCACTTCCTGTTCGTGTTCCTGAGCCCGCTCTACACGACGTATCAGGCCGCTCGCCAGGGACTCGCGAGCGGCGGATCGGCCGAGACCATCGCGACGGTCAAGGCGCAGCTGGCACGCGTCCTGCTCGACGAGGATGCCTTCTGGTTGACACAGAACCAGGGCTATGACAGCGACTTCATGACGCTGTGCCGCGACGTTCACGACAGCCTGTCTCACGTGGTGAGTCCTCCGACCCGCGCGACGAACGATCCGTAGCGCCGAGCAACCCGCCCGACCTGCGGGCGACCGTCCCGCTCGTGGCCCCGACCACCGTCAGGGCCCCCACCCCCTTGACAGGCCATTTGACAATGAGCGGTTCTGGGCTACCATTGCACGTTCTGTGAGTGCGGCCCTTCCCCATTTTCTCCGTCAAGGAGCGGTCCATGCTGTCTGCTGCTGAGACGTCGTCGAATCGTGCCTTCCAGCACCTCGCGCGCATCCGGTACGCCCGGATTCCCGAAGTCCTGCCGATCCCGAACCTGATCGAGCTGCAGCTCGACTCGTTCCGGTGGTTCCTCGATCGGGGCCTGCGCGAGCTGTTCGACGAGATCAGCCCGATCAAGGACTTCACCGGCAAGGTGATGGAGCTCCAGTTCCTCGACTACGAGTTCGGGCCGCCCAAGTACAGCGAACTCGAGTGCCGCACCAAGGACCTCACGTTCAGCCGCCCGCTGTACGTCAACGTGGAGCTCCTGATCAAGGAGACGGGCGAGATCCAGCGCCAGCGGGTCTACATGGGCGACTTCCCGACGATGACCGACCAGGGGACCTTCGTCATCAACGGCGCCGAGCGGGTCGTCGTCAGCCAGCTCGTCCGGTCGCCCGGTGTGTACTACAGCGAGCTCGAGGACCCCACGAGCGGCCGCGGCCTGTTCAGCGCCAAGGTGATCCCGAACCGCGGCGCCTGGCTCGAGTTCGAGACCAACAACAAGGGCCAGCTCTGGGTCAAGGTCGATCGCAAGCGCAAGATTGCGGCGACCACCCTGCTGCGTGCCGTCGGCTACGAGAACGACGATGAGATCCGAGCGCTGTTCGCGCCGATCGATGCCGATCCCGAGCACCCGTACATCGCCAACACCCTGGACAAGGACGTCACCCACACCCAGCAGGAAGCGCTGATCGAGGTCTACAAGAAGCTGCGCCCCGGCGATCCGCCCACCGGCGACAACGCCCGCCAGCTCGTCGAGAGCCTGTTCTTCAACTTCCGCCGGTACGACCTCGGGCGCGTCGGGCGGTACAAGTTCAACAAGAAGCTCGATGGCGTCGCTGGGCGCATGGGAATCGAGCTGCCGCGCGATGGGCGCACCATCACCCGTGAGGACGTCGCCGCGATCGTCGGCCAACTCATCGAGTGCAATCGCGGGCTCCACCCCAAGGACGATATCGACCACCTGGGCAACCGCCGCATCCGCGCGAATGGCGAGCTGATCCAGAACGCGTTCCGGATCGGCCTCCTGCGCATGGAGCGGGTTGTGCGCGAGCGCATGACCATCCAGGAGATCGACAAGGCGACCCCCAACGCCCTCATCAACATCCGCCCGGTCGTGGCGGCGATGAAGGAGTTCTTCGGCGGCAGCCAGTTGTCGCAGTTCATGGACCAGACGAATCCGCTCGCGGAGCTCACCTCCAAGCGCCGCCTGTCCGCCCTCGGCCCGGGCGGCCTCTCGCGTGAGCGCGCCGGCTTCGACGTCCGCGACGTGCACCACAGCCACTACGGGCGCATCTGCCCCATTGAGACCCCGGAGGGCCCGAACATCGGCCTGATCGGCTCGCTCGCGACCTACGGCCGGATCAACAGCTACGGCTTCATCGAGACGCCCTACCGCAAGGTCAAGCGGACCATCGCGTGGGACGACCCTGACCTGCTGGCCTACGAGGCGGGCACAGACCTCACGCTCAAGGACGGCACCGTCGTCCTCAAGGCCGGCCAGCGTTTCACAGCCGAAGCGGGGTCCACCCTCAAGCGCCAGAAGGCGCTGGCGTTCCCGATCCGCCCGGTCGTGACCAACGAGATCGAGTACCTCCCGGCCGACGAGGAGGAGGAGCACCACGTCGCGCAGGCCAACGCGGCCCTTGATGACGCCGGCCACTTCCTCACGGAGCGGATCCCGTCACGCTACCGCGATGCGTTCCCCGAGGCTCGACCCAACCAGATCGAATACATGGACGTCTCGCCCAAGCAGGTCGTCTCCGTTGCGACGGCGCTGATCCCATTCCTGGAGCACGACGACGCGAACCGCGCCCTGATGGGCTCGAACATGCAGCGCCAGGCGGTGCCGCTGCTCGAGCCGGAGTCGCCGATCGTCGGCACCGGCATGGAGGAGCGGGCCGCCCGCGACTCCGGCCAGGTCATCGTCGCAGCCCGGCCCGGCGTGGTCACCAGTGTGACTGCCGAGCGGATCGCGATCGAGACCGATGACGGCCAGCTCGACGAGTACCGCCTGCAGAAGTTCGTCCGCAGCAACCAGGGTACGTGCATCAACCAGCGCCCCATCGTGGATGTCGGCCAGCGGGTGGAGGCCGCCCAGGCCGTCGCGGACTCCTCGTCCACCGACTATGGCGAGCTCGCGCTCGGACGCAACATCCTCGTCGCGTTCATGAGCTGGGAGGGCGGCAACTACGAGGATGCGATCGTGATCAGCGATCGCCTCGCGAAGGACGACCTCTTCACCAGCATCCACATCGAGAAGCACGAGATCGAGTCGCGCGACACGAAGCTCGGGCCCGAAGAGATCACCCGCGACATCCCCAACGTCGGCGAAGAGTCCCTCAAGGACCTCGACGAGGAGGGGATCGTCTACATCGGCGCGGAGGTGCGCCCGGGCGACATCCTCGTGGGCAAGATCACGCCCAAGGGCGAGACCGAGCTGACCGCCGAAGAGCGCCTCCTGCGCGCGATCTTCGGGGAGAAGGCGCGCGAAGTGAAGGACTCCTCGCTCCGCCTGCCCCACGGCGAGCGCGGCAAGGTCGTCGAGATCCGCGAGTTCCGGCGCGAGCTCAACGACGACCTTCAGCCGGGCGTGAACCGCCTGGTCCGGGTGTCGGTGGCCCAGAAGCGCAAGATCAGCGTGGGCGACAAGATGGCTGGCCGCCACGGCAACAAGGGCGTCATCGCCAAGATCCTCCCGCAGGAGGACATGCCCTACCTACCCGACGGAACGCCGGTCGACATCATCCTCAACCCGCTCGGCGTGCCGAGCCGCATGAACATCGGCCAGATCCTGGAGACGCACCTCGGCTGGGCGCTCCACGCGAAGGGCCAGAAGGCGGCCACGGCCGTCTTCGACGGGGCGACCGAGGCGCAGATCCGGGATGAGCTGCGCCAGGCCGGCCTGCCCGAGACGGGCAAGATCGTGCTCCGGGATGGCCGCACCGGGGAGGCGTTCGACTCGCCGATCACAGTCGGCTACATCTACATGCTCAAGCTCCACCACCTGGTGGAGGACAAGATCCACGCGCGCTCGACGGGCCCCTACAGCCTGATCACCCAGCAGCCGCTGGGCGGCAAGGCCCAGTTCGGGGGCCAGCGGTTCGGGGAGATGGAGGTGTGGGCCCTCGAGGCCTACGGTGCCGCCAACATCCTGCAGGAGCTGCTGACCGTGAAGTCCGACGACGTGCTCGGTCGTGTCCAGACCTACGAAGCCATCGTGAAGGGGGAGGACATCCAGCCACCGCGCGTCCCCGAATCCTTCAAGGTGCTCATCAAGGAACTGCGCAGCCTCGGTCTGAACGCCGAGATCCTCGATCAGAACGACGAGGAGATCCCGCTCGCCGAGGACGACGTGTCAGGCTACCTGCCGCCGGACCTCGGAGGAATCAACCTCGCGGGTTTCGAGGACTGACGCCGCCTCGTACCCGCCCCTGCGAGCTCTGGCCTCGGCCGGCCGGAGTTCGTTCGCACCGATCCAAGTCGCGCACGCCCGTCGGCCGCAGCGGGCGCAGCCGCGGGGAGAACCATGCTCGAGGTCAATAACTTCAGCGCGATCCGCATTTCGCTGGCCAGCCCGGACCAGATCCGGGAGTGGTCCAAGGGCGAGGTCACCAAGCCCGAGACGATCAACTACCGCACGCTCAAGCCCGAAAAGGACGGCCTCTTCGACGAGCGCATCTTCGGTCCCACCAAGGACTGGGAGTGCTACTGCGGCAAGTACAAGCGCATTCGCTACAAGGGCATCATCTGCGACAAGTGCGGCGTCGAGGTCACGCGTTCGAAGGTCCGCCGCGAGCGGATGGGCCACATCCAGCTCGCGAGCCCCGTCAGCCACATCTGGTACTTCAAGGGCACGCCCAGCCGGCTGGGGATCCTGCTCGACATCAGCCCGCGCAACCTCGAGCGCATCCTGTACTTCGCGCTGTACATCGTCACCCACGTCGACGAGGACGCGCGCAAGCGTGCGCTCCAGCAGCTCGAGGAGGAGGCCGAGGGCCGCGGCGGCAAGGCCGGCAAGCAGCTCAACGACCTTGAGGACGAGCTTCGCGCCGATTTCAACCGCCGCAAGGACGAGCTCAACGAGGCGCTGGCCCACACTCGGGCCGACCTCGAGGCCCAGCGGACCAGCCGGACCGAAGCCATCGTCGACGCCGCGAAGGCCGTCGAAGCGATGCTGGCTGAGCTCGGGACCGGCACGGCTGAATCCGCGATCGCCTTCGAACCGACCGGCGAAGTCGTCGTCGGGGCCGGCGAAAAGGGCGGCAAGGACGCGACGGCGCGCCTGCGCAAGATCGTCTCGGCCGAGACCGAGCGGGTCAACCAGGAGCTCCAGCAGCGCGAGCAGGACGAGGCGCGCGAGACGGAGCAGAAGATCGGCGAGCTCAGCGCCGCCATCGGCGACACGCTCCAGGCCGAGCGCGAGCGGCTTGCCCAGGAGGCCGCGGGCCTCAAGGACGAGATCCGAAAGCAGCGCGACGAAATCGATGGCCTCAAGCCGATGATGACCCTCGGCGAGACAGACTTCCGGGCGCTCGATGAGAAGTACGGCTCCGGCGCTCGCGGCGGCATGCGCGTCTTCTGGGCGGGCATGGGCGCCGAGGCCGTCCGCGACATCATCGGTCGCATGGACCTCGAGGAGATGGCGCGCACGCTCCATGTCGAAGTCCGCACCACCAGCGGCCAGCGACGCAAGAAGGCGATCAAGCGCCTGCGCCTCATCGAGGCCTTCCGCCGCTCCGGGACGCGCCCCGAGTGGATGATCCTGTCGGTCCTGCCGGTCATCCCGCCCGATCTGCGACCCATGGTCCAGCTCGACGGCGGCCGCTTCGCGACCTCCGACCTCAACGACCTGTACCGCCGCGTCATCAACCGCAACAACCGGCTCAAGCGGCTCCTCGAGCTCGGCGCGCCCGAGATCATCATCCGCAACGAGAAGCGGATGCTCCAGGAGGCGTGCGACGCCCTGATCGACAACGGCCGCCGCGGGCGGGCGATCGCGGGTACCGGCAACCACCGCCTCAAGAGCCTGTCCGACATGCTCAAGGGCAAGCAGGGCCGGTTCCGGCAGAACCTGCTCGGCAAGCGCGTGGACTACTCGGGCCGGTCGGTGATCGTGGTCGGTCCGGAGCTCAAGCTCCATCAGTGCGGGCTGCCCAAGAAGATGGCGCTCGAGCTGTTCAAGCCGTTCGTCATGCGCCAGCTTGTCGAGAAGGGCTTTGCCCACAACATCAAGAGCGCCAAGCGCATCGTCGAGCGCGTCCGGCCCGAGGTCTGGGACGTCCTCGAAGAGGTCATCAAGGACCACCCGGTCCTGCTGAACCGCGCCCCGACCCTGCACCGCCTCGGCATCCAGGCGTTCATGCCGGTCCTCGTCGAGGGCTCGGCCATCCAGATCCACCCGCTCGTCTGCACCGCGTTCAACGCGGACTTCGACGGCGACCAGATGGCGGTCCACGTGCCGCTCTCGACGGCCGCCCAGGAAGAGGCGCGGACGATGATGCTCTCGACGGCCAACCTGCTCTCACCCGCGGATGGCAGCCCGGTCGTCGCGCCGACCCAGGACATGGTGCTCGGCTGCTTCTACCTGACCATCGAGCGCGAGCTCGGCGACGAAAGCCCGGTCCGCCGGTTCGCGACCGAGGACGAAGCGATCCTGGCGTACCAGCTGCGAAGGGTCACCCTGCACGAGCCGGTCGACGCCGAGATCCTGGCCTGGAACGAGGCCGCGGGAGCACTTGTCGAGACCAGGACGCGCACCACGATCGGCCGCATCATCTTCAACCAGGTCCTGCCCGCGCCGCTCCGGTTCAAGAACATCGACATGAAGCGGTCCGCTCTCAAAGCGCTCGTGGACGAGTGCTACCGCCTGCTGGGGCCCGAGGAGACGGCGCACCTCGTCGACGGCATCAAGAGCGTCGGCTTCGAGTTCGCGACCCGCGGCGGCATGACGATCGCGGTGAGCGATATCACGATGCCGGTCGACAAGGCCGCGCGCCTCGCGGCAGCGGACGCGTCGGTCGACGTCATCGATCGCCAGCACCAGCGCGGCCTCATCACCGACGACGAGCGCTACGAGCAGGTCGTCGGGGTCTGGCAGGACACGACGTCCAGGATGTCCGACGCGATGATGGACAACCTCGATCCGTTCGGGTCGGTCACGATGATGACCGCGTCGGGCGCCCGGGGAAACAAGGGCAACATCGGCCAGCTGGGCGCCATGCGCGGCCTGATGGCAGACCCGTCGGGCCGGATCATCGAAGTCCCCGTCCGGAGCAATTTCCGCGAGGGGATGACGGTCCTCGAGTACTTCATCTCCACTCACGGCGCTCGAAAGGGCCTCGCGGATACGGCACTGCGGACCGCCGACTCCGGCTACCTCACCCGGCGCCTGGTCGACGTCGCGCAGGACGTCATCACGCGTGAGGACGACTGCGGGACCGAGGAAGGCAGCTGGATCACCCGCGCGGAGTCCAGTGAGATCGCAAGCAACGAGTCAGGTGCGTTCCAGCGCCGCCTCGTCGGGCGGCTCATCGCGGCTCCGATCGCCGACCCGGCCAGTCCCGACGGTGCCGTGCTCGTGGATCGGAACACCCAGATCACCGAGGACGTGGCGCGCCTGATCGACGACGGCGGGATCGACGAGGTCCTGGTTCGCTCGCCGTTGACGTGCGAGGCCCGCTTCGGCGTCTGCCGCATGTGCTACGGCCGCAACCTGGCCACCGGCGATCTGGTCGGCCCCGGCGAGGCGGTCGGCATCATCGCAGCCCAGTCGATCGGTGAGCCCGGCACCCAGCTGACGATGCGGACGTTCCACACCGGCGGGGTCGCCGGCCTGGACATCACCGCCGGTCTGCCGCGCGTCGAGGAGCTGTTCGAGGCGCGGGTGCCCAAGGGCAAGGCCGAGATCAGCCACATCGACGGGATCGTCGAGATCATCCGCAGCGAAGCAGGCACACGGGTCAAGGTGACCAGCCGCGAAAGCTACGACACGTCGATCCAGCTCCCGGCCGGTGCCGAGCTGCTCGCAGCGCCGGGCGACCTCGTGGAGGCCAACCAGACCATCGCGCGAGCCGTGGCGGCCGCCGACGGGACCGTCGCCCGGGACACCACGTCACCGGTGAAGGGCTTCCTGGTCCGCGACAAGGACGGCCTCGTCGTCCGTGCCGAGGACGTCGTGGAGCGCGAGTACGCCATCCCGCACAACGCCAAGCTCAAGGTCGAGAATGGCCAGG
Source organism: Chloroflexota bacterium (assembly GCA_016875645.1). Classification (GTDB taxonomy): domain Bacteria; phylum Chloroflexota; class Limnocylindria; order Limnocylindrales; family CSP1-4; genus VGPE01. The sequence goes on along the minus strand of VGPE01000021.1, from coordinate 6,457 downwards.
AGATCCGGGCAGGGGACCCCATCACGGATGGCCCGATCAACCCGCAGGAGTACCTCGACACCCGGGGCAAGGACGCCGTCCAGCGCTACCTGGTCAAGGAAGTCCAGAAGGTGTACCGGAGCCAGGGCGTCACGATCAATGACAAGCACATCGAGATCATCGTCCGCCAGATGCTCCGAAAGGTCCGCATCGACCAGCCGGGCGACACGGACCTCCTGCCGACCGAACTGATCGACCGGCTGGACTTCGAAGAGGTCAACAACCACGTCCTGGCCGAGGGCGGCGAGCCGGCGACGGCCCAGACCGTGCTCCTGGGCGTGACCAAGGCGTCGCTCAACACGTCGAGCTTCCTTGCCGCCGCGTCCTTCCAGGAGACCACACGGGTCCTGACCGAAGCGGCCATCAACGGCGCCAAGGATCACCTGATCGGCCTCAAGGAGAACGTGATCATCGGCAAGCTGATCCCCGCCGGGAGCGGCGCGCCGCAGAACATCGCCGTGGCTCGCGAGCGCCAGCGGCGGGCGGCCCTCGAGGCCCTCGCCGGCGAGACGCTGGAGGCACTCCCGGGGAGCGAGTACAACCCGTTCCTCGAGGACGGGACGCCGCGCGCCGACGACGACGAGACAGCGGAGCTCACGTCGCTCCTCGTGGGCGACGAGACCGCCGCAGCCGGCGAAGAGCTCGTCAATCCGTTCCTGTCACCCGGTGGCAGCTCGGCGGACGAGGACTCGGCCGCAGCAGCCGACATCACAGCGGACGAGCCCGCGTAGGACGAGCTCCGGACCACGCGCACCTCGAAGGCCCGCCGGGCGACCCGGCGGGCCTTCCAATTCCGTACAGTGGGGTCCCCCGGCCCACGACCGGCACGGCAAGGGGGCGCAGGAGGGAACCCAATGGCTGCCACCGCCGCACCGGCTCCGCAGCGCGTCCGCGTCGACCCCGGCAAGCTCGAAGACTTCATGACCGAGGCGTACGTCGCCCTCGGCATGCCGCGTGAGGATGCGCGCGTCTGCGCGTGGGGCGTCGTGTTCGCCGACCTCCGCGGCCACGAGTCGCACGGTGTCTCGAACAACGTGCTGGGCTCGTATGTCCCGGGCCTCCGGTCCGGCGACACAAAGGCGCGTCCGAACATCCGGATCCTCCAGGAGACCACGGTCACGTCCCGCTGGGACGGCGACCAGGGGATGGGCTTCGTCGTCGGGCACCGCGTCATGCAGTGGGTCATCGAGCGCGCCAGGCAGCACGGCGCGGCCTTCGCCGCGGTGGCCAACAGCCGCCACTACGGCATGGCGCAGTGCTACTCGTACATGGCGCTCGAGCACGACCTCATCGGCTACTCACTGACCAACGGCGTGACCCCTGGCGTGGTTCCGTTCCAGGGCCGCGAATCGCGCCTCGGGACGAACCCCATCAGCGTGGCCATCCCGGCCGGTGAGATGCCGCCGTATCTGCTGGACATGGCGACCACGACGGTCGCGTTCGGCAAGATCCAGAACTACCAGCGCGACGGCAAGCCGATCCCGCCCACGTTCGCCCTCGGGCGAGACGGCCGGCCGACGACGGACCCGAACGAGGCCCTGGCGGCCGTGAGGCTCCTGCCACTGGGCGCCAACAAGGAAGGCTCGGGCCACAAGGGCTACGGCCTGGGGCTGATGGTCGACATCTTCTGCGGCGGGCTCTCGGGCCATGGCTTCCGCGCCACCCCCGATGATCCCGAGGCAGTCAGCCACTTCTTCGGTGCGTGGCGGCCCGACGCCTTCCTGCCGCTCGACGAGTTCAAGTCGCTCATGGACGGCCGGCTGCGCGAGATGACCCAGACGGCGCCCTCCGAGGGCTACGACCGCGTGCTCTACGCGGGCCTGCCCGAATGGGAGTCCGAGCAGGACAAGCGCGCGAACGGGATCCCGCTCCATCCGAGCGTGGTCGAGAAGCTGCGCGGCCTGGCGGGTGAGCTCGGGCTCGATTTCGACATCTCCCGGTAGCGGGCATGGCCGCTGGGACGGAGCAGTCGGCGGCGGCTCGAGTCCGGGTCGACCCGGTACGGCTCGAGCGGGCCGTCACGGAGATCTACGTCGCGCTGGGCCTCCCCCCGGACGACGCGCTCATCTGCGCGCGCGGCGTCGTGCTCTCCGATCTGCGAGGCCATGAGTCCCACGGGGTCTCGAACTCAGTGCTGGACAGCTACGTGCCGGGCCTCCGCTCGGGCACCATCAATCCCCGGCCGGACATCCGGGTGCTGCACGAGACGTCGGTCACGTCCCGCTGGGACGGCGACCGTGGCATGGGCTACGTGGCGGGCCACCGGGTGATGCAGTGGGTGATGGAGCGAGCTCGCCGGCACGGCGCGGCGTTCGCATCCGTTGCCAACAGCCGCCACTTCGGGATGGCCCAGTACTACCCGCTGATGGCGCTGGAGCATGACCTCATCGGGTTGTCCATGACGGGCGGGCTGGTGCGGTCCGTGGTTCCGTTCCAGGGCGTCGAGGGCCGGTATGGGACCAACCCCATCAGCGTTGCGATCCCCGCAGGGGCGATGCCGCCGTTCGTGCTGGACATGGCCACCACCACCGTGGCGGGCGGCAAGATCGTCAATGCGATGCGGGACGGGCGCTCGATCCCGCCGACCATTGCCCTGGGTCACGACGGCCGACCCACCACCGATCCGGGCGAGGCCCTCGCGGCAAAGCGCATGCTGCCGCTCGGGGCGACGAAGGAGGGCTCAGGGCACAAGGGCTACGGCCTGGCGCTGTGGGTGGAGCTGTTTACGGGCGTGCTGTCGGCGCAGGGGTTCGCGGCACGGTTCGAGGGCGATGAGTTCGTGGTCCACTTCTTCGGTGCGTGGGACCCGGCGGCGTTCCTGCCGCTCGAAGAGTTCAAGGCGCTGATGGACGGCCGGCTGCGGGAGATGACCGAGACGCCCCCCTCCGAGGGCTACGACCGCGTGCTCTACGCCGGGTTTCCCGAGTGGGAGGCCGAGCAGGAGCACCGGGCGAATGGCATCCCGCTCCATCCGTCGGTGGTGGAGCAGTTCACGGCGCTGGCGGCCGAGCTCGGCGTGCCGTTCGACGTGCTCCGATAGCGAATGCCGGGAACGAGCCGCTGGAGCCCCGAGCGCCACTGGCTGGCCGAGGCGCACCGGATCGAGGGCCACTGACTCACGTCCGAGGTCAGGCTCGGGTCGCACCGGGTGTCAGCCAGCACTGGGAGCGATGGTAGGTGGCGCCGGGACGACAGAGAGCTGGTGCGGGAACCGAATTCCATCCCGGGGCACGCTTGTGGCGGGATGGATTCGGGCGCATTGCCGCCGAACCAACGATGAGCCGGTGTCTACGATCGCGGGCAGTGATGACTGACAGGTAGCAGCGCCATCCCGGCCGCCGGGAGGCGGCCGATGAGGCCGCGGTGAGGATCTGCGAGGACCCGGATCGCGGTCCGAAAGAGGAGAGCGCCAGGCGGCAACGGGCCCGGGGTTCGGGGCGCGCCCCGTGGCCGTCGTTCGCTTGCGCGTGCTCAGGGTCGCTGCTATGCTCACGGTTCGTGGCTCGGCAGGGCCATGACGTCGTCTGCGCCGGAGGGCACGGGCGATCGCCCGCCGAGCACCAGATGGGCCGAACCGTCGTCTCACCGTGAGGCGGCTCGCGGCTCTCACTGAACCCATTCAAACGGGAGACCTTTCTCCGTGCCGACCATCAGCCAGCTCATCCGCCATGGCCGCCAGCGCAAGATCTCCAAGGTCAAAGCGCCCGCCATGCGGAAGAACTGGAACAGCCTCAAGCAGCGCCAGGAGCCGATCCCGGGCGCCCCGCAGAAGCGTGGCGTCTGCCTCCAGGTTCGCACGATGACGCCGAAGAAGCCGAACTCGGCGCTGCGGAAGATCGCTCGCGTGCGGCTCTCGAACCAGATGGAAGTCACGGCCTACATCCCCGGCATCGGCCACAACCTCCAGGAGCACTCGGTGGTGCTGGTCCGGGGTGGTCGCGTGAAGGATCTGCCGTCGGTGAAGTACCACATCATCCGCGGCGCGCTTGACGCGGCCGGCGTGCGGGATCGCAAGCAGGGTCGCAGCAAGTACGGTGCGAAGGCGGCCCCGCAGGTCGGAGGCCGTCGCTGATGCCACGCCGCGCACTGGTTCCACGCAAGGCCAAGTACCAGACGACGCCGTCAAATCGCACCACGGCGCGGTTCACCGCGAAGCTGATGATGAACGGCAAGCGCCACTTGTCCGACCGGATCCTGCGCGAGGCGCTCGCGCGGGCGGAGGCGCAGGCGCGCCGGCCCGGCCTCGAGGTGCTCGAGGCGGCCATGCGCAACGCGACCCCCATCATCGAGGTCAAGCCCCGTCGTGTCGGCGGCGCTACCTACCAGGTGCCGGTCGAGATTCGCGGCGACCGCCGGCTTTCGCTGGGCGTTCGCTGGCTCGTCCAGGCCGCGCGGAAGCGCAACGGCAAGAGCATGAGCGAGAAGCTCGCGGCCGAGTTCGTCGATGCCATGAACGGCCTCGGCGCGGCCGTCAAGCGCCGAGAAGACACCCACAAGATGGCCGACGCCAACAAGGCGTTCAGCCACTTCAAGTGGTAGGCCGTACGGCCGCCACGATCAGTACCGGAGCGTAGAGACCCCCGTGGCACGTCAGGTTCCGCTCGCACGAACGCGGAACATCGGAATCATCGCCCATATCGATGCGGGCAAGACCACCGTCACCGAGCGGATCCTCTTCTATACCAAGAAGATCTACAAGCTCGGGGAGGTCCATGAGGGCGCGGCCACCATGGACTGGATGCCCCAGGAGCAGGAGCGCGGGATCACCATCACCGCGGCTGCAACGACGGCGTTCTGGGCCGACCACCGGATCAACATCATCGATACGCCCGGGCACGTGGACTTCACGGTGGAGGTGGAGCGCAGCCTCCGGGTGCTCGACGGCGCGGTCGTGGTCTTCGACGGCGTGGCAGGCGTGGAGCCCCAGTCCGAGACGGTCTGGCGCCAGGCTGACCGCTACGGTGTGCCGCGCATCTGCTTCATCAACAAGCTCGATCGCACTGGGGCTGACTTCTGGCGCTGTGTCGCGATGATCAAGGATCGCCTCGGTGCGAATGCCGTGCCGATCCAGATCCCGATCGGCACCGAGGACACATTCCAGGGCGTGATCGATCTCGTCGCGATGAAGGCCATCCTCTACCGCGACGACCTCGGCAACAAGATCGACGTCATCGACATCCCGGCCGAGTACCGGGCCGAGGCGGACAAGCACCGCGAGGCCCTCCTGGAGGCCGTCGCCGAGTCGGACGACGTGCTCACGCACAAGTTCCTCGAGGGCGAGGAGTTGACCGAGGAGGAGATCCGCCACGGCATCCGCCTGGGCACCCTCCAGTACAAGATCGTCCCGGTCCTCACCGGCTCGGCCCTCAAGAACAAGGGCGTTCAGCCCATGCTCGATGCGGTCGTGGCGTACCTGCCCTCGCCGCTCGACGTGCCGCCGATGATCGGCGAGGACCCGCGCACCCACACCGAGGTGCTGCGGACCGTCGACGACCAGGAGCCATTCAGCGCGCTCGCCTTCAAGATCGCGGCGGACCCGTTCGTCGGAAAGCTCGTGTTCTTCCGTGTGTACTCGGGCACGCTCAAGTCCGGGTCCTACGTGTACAACGCGACCAAGGACCGCAAGGAGCGCATCGGGCGCATCCTGCAGATGCATGCCAACCACCGCGAGGAGATCGAAGAGGTCTACGCGGGCGACATCGCCGCGGCCGTGGGGCTCAAGGAGACCTACACCGGCGACACGCTGACCGATCCGGACAAGCCGGTCATCCTCGAGTCTATGACCTTCCCCGAGCCGGTCATCGAGGTCAAGATCGAGCCCAAGACCAAGGCCGACCAGGACAAGCTGGGCATCGCCCTTCAGCGGCTGTCCGAAGAGGATCCGACCTTCCGGGTCAAGACCGACCCGGAGAGCGGCGAGACGCTCATCGCGGGCATGGGCGAGCTGCATCTCGACGTGCTGGTGGACCGGATGATCCGCGAGTTCAAGGTCGCGGCGAACATCGGCAAGCCGCAGGTCTCCTACCGCGAGACGATCCGGCGCTCAGCCCAGGGCAACGGCCGATTCGTCCGGCAGACCGGCGGCAAGGGCCAGTACGGCCACGCGGTCATCAAGGTCGAGCCGGCCGAGAAGGGCGCGGGCTACGAGTTCATCGACAAGATCGTCGGCGGGGTCATCCCGCGCGAGTACATCAAGCCGGTTGACCAGGGCGTCCGCGAGGCGCTCGAGACCGGCATCTACGCGGGCTTCCCCGTCGTGGATGTCAAGGTGACGCTCTTCGACGGCTCGTTCCACGAGGTGGACAGCTCGGAGATGGCGTTCAAGATCGCGGGCTCGATGGCCATCAAGGACGCCTTCGCCAGGGCGGACCCGGTCATCCTCGAACCGATCATGCGGGTCGAGGTCACGATGCCCGAG
>VGPE01000020.1 GCA_016875645.1 Chloroflexota bacterium | reverse complement strand
CGACCGAGGCGTTGATCGAGGACGGCAAGGGCGAATCAGCCAGGACGATCGAGACGCTGGCGGCGAGCAGCAGCGTCGCCGAGAGCAGCGTTGCGGCGAGGAGCGCGAGGCCGCGGCGGGCCGTCGTGCTTCGCATCGTCGATATCACCTCGCGAACTTGCGGAGAACGGCGCCGTCGGAGGTTGGCGGGATCGAGGCAGGGTGAACGGATGGGTGAGGTTCCGAGCCTGCCGCGGTCCTCCGGGGGAGCCAGTATCCGAGGCCTCGCGGGACCTGTCCAGTACTCGTGGTGGGTGCCGGACTCCACCCCAGTCCTCTTGACCCCGCCGGACCGCCCCCCGACGCCCCGAGTTGTCGGTGCCGCGGGGCACCAACGTCCTGGTACTGCTGGCGGCGTCCGGCGCGGGGCCCGGTGATGTGCGCGTCAGTGCCGCGGCCAATGGGCGACGCCCCGGGGGAGGGGCCCGGGGCGTCACCTGGGGACCCGCGCTGCCCAGCCGCCGAGTCCGCCGGGGTCATTCGGGAATCGTGGCGCGGCGAGCCGGACGGCCCTGATGCCGACGGATCGCGACGTCGGGTGGCAATCCGGCCCGTGAATTACTCCACGAGGTGGATCTGGCCGTTGGCGAAGACCGCGGAGTTGTAGGCGAACCGGGCGTTCGAGGCGCTGTCGACCTGGATCTTGCCGGCGATGACCTGGAGCGGGGCGAGGCCCCCGGCCTCGATCAGCACAAGGGCGTCTTCGTCCGGCGCGTAGACCGTGCCCTGGAGGCCGCCGATGGCGCCGCAGCCGTCCTTCCAGGCGGCCGCTCCGACAAGGGTGGCCGTCATGAACCCGACTGGACAGGAGGGCCCGCTCGATGCGCCCGGATCGAAGGTGATCGTCAGGTTGCTCGTGCGCTCCTGGAAGATCGTCAGGCCTCCGTAGGGACCTGCCTTCGGCCCGTAGAGTCTCACCGGACCGGTGGTCAGGATGGTCACCGGGCCGATCGCCGCGCCGCCTGGTGAGCGGACGGTCTGGGTGAGCGTGTCACCCTTCGCGTTATAGACGCTGTCGCCCGAGTAAACCGCGCTGATGGCGTGTGTTCCCCAGACCGTGTAGGTCTGGACGCAGTCGGCATGGGCCTTCTTGCCGTCCCCGTTGGGGACCATCGGGACGGCGCTGCAGATGACTGTGTCGCCGTCGTAGAAGGTCGTGGTTCCCGTCGGGACGGGGTTGGCGTTGCGCTTCTCGGCCGTCAGGGTGTAGGTCGTGCTCTCGCCGGGGTCCGAGGCGTTGTTGCTCGAGGTGAGGTCGGCGCGGCGAACCTCGATCTTGCCGGGCGTCGGCGGCGGAACATGGTCCACGCCGGGGCCGGTATTCACCGAGGGGCCGCTGCCGCTCGAGTTGTAGATCATCACGCCCGCGCTGCCGTCGACGCCGGCCGAATTGAGGACCTGGAACCCGCCGCCGGCCATGATGTAGATGCCGGGGAGCATGGTGACCTGGGCGCTGTTGGTGATCCGGAGTCCGCCGAAGTACGTGCCCGGGCAGATGGTCGGCGTCCCGCTGCTGAGGGTCAGCTGGCTCGGGCTGCCCTGGGTGCCGCTGGCGGAGACCGCGTGGGACGGGCAGCCGTTCTGGCCGGCGATCGGACGCGACCCGAGCATGGGTGCCGGGACGATGTTGCCGGGCTTGGCCGGGTCGTTGAGCGGATCCGGCAGGTAGGGCATGTGGATGCACACGTTCGCGGTCGGGCCCTGAGACGGCGGGTTCGGGTGCTCAGGGCACGGGGCGCCGTTCTTGAGGGCGAGCTCGTCGGCGACCGCGATGTTCTGATCGTGGGTCTCCCACCCGCCCACCACGGAAATGCTCTTGGCGTAGATGTAACCGCCTTCGCCGAAGATGTCGAAGCCGTCTCCGCACACGTTCCACTTCTTGAGGGTGCACACGCCGGGCGTCGTCCCGCCGTTGGTGGAGTCCACGTAGATGTCACCGTCCACCCGCAGTGTGGCGCTGTTCTTGAGCACCAGGGTGTGGTTCTGGTCCGTGTTGTTGAGCGAGCAGAAACTGCACGGCGCGACGGCCGACTGGTCGGCGACGGCGACGGCGCGAGCGGAGACCATCCAGCAGGACTGGCCGACGATGCCGGCGAAGGCCGTCCGCATGGCGCGCTGTGCCACGATCTCTACGTAGCCTGTCTTGCCCGCGTTCGGACCGGTGATCGGCGGGCGATAGACGGCGATGCCCGCGACCGTGTTGCCGTTGCAATCGACCGTTGCAGCCCCGAAGCCGTTGGCGGTCCCGATCGTGCGGGCTGCCGCAGTCACGTCGGCGCCCTGCGTCGCGGCCTTTGCGGCAGCGAGCGCCGCGGTGTCGGCCGCGTTCTGGGCCTGGCGGCGTGCCGCGGCGGCAAGACCGCCGTCGAGCAGCAGTCCCGCCACGGCAATCATGACGAGCAGCACGAGCGTGAACAGGACGAGCATCTGACCGCGTTCTCCCGCGCGGTCCGACCCCTCCTGCACGAGAAGCCTGGTGATCTGGCGCACAGCCCGCTCCCCCTGAGTTGCCCACCGGCACCGCTGCCGTGGCCTTCAGGATCGCGGGGAATCAACACTTCGCGGCACGTACCTCCGTACCGCTACGGCGTGGGATTCGTCCCGTCGCCGGTACGGAGGTACCCGTCGAATGGCTCGATGGTCCCGTCACATGGCGCGCGCGGGCACCACGGGGCCCGATCTGGGTCTTCGGGGTCGGCCCATTCACGTGCCCGGAGCCGGTCTACTCGGCGAGGTGGATCGTGCCGCCCGCGAAGAACGTGGACGTCCAGCCGAAACGGGCGTTGGCGCCGCTATCGACCTGGATCAGGCCGGCGATCACCTGCAACTGCGCGAGGCCGCCGGCGTTGATGTACACGAGCGCGTCCTCGTGCGCGGCGTAGACCGTGCCGCGCAGGCCGCCGATCGGGCCGCAGCCCGACTTCCAGGCCGCGTCGGTCGGATTGTCAATGTTCGCGGTCATGTAGCCGGATGGGCACGTGGTGCCGCTCTCGCCCGGGTCGAGCGTGACCGTGAGGTTGCTCGTCCGGTCCTGGAACAGCGTCAGCCCTGCGTACTGGCCGGCCGTGGGCGCGTTGAGCTTGACCGTGCCAGTGGTATCGATGGTGATCGGCGCAATGCTTCCGGAGGGCGCGGTGATCGTCTGCGTCATCGCGTCGCCGGCGGCGTTGTAGACGAGGTCGCCCCAGTAGATGGCGCTGATGGCGCGCGTGCCCCAGATGGTGTAGGTCTGGTTGCACGTCTTGTAGCCGGTCTTGCCGTCGCCGACAGGCAGGAGGGCCACATTGGCGCAGATCGCTGCCTCGCCATTGTAGAAGGTCACCGTCCCGGTCGGGACGGGGCGGCCCGAGCCGTTCCGCTCAAGTTCAAATCGGAAGGTCACGGTCTGGCCCGGTGACGACGTGCTGTCATTCGAGGTGAGCTCGACGTTCTTGGGGTTCACCTTGCCCGCCACGGGCCCGGGGACGGTGGACGTCCCGGGCGAGGTGTTGACCTTGGTGCCGTTGCCGCTGGAGTTGTAGATCATCACGCCCGCGCTGCCGTCCACGCTCGACGAGCCGAGCACCGCGAAGCCGCCGCCCACGACGGTGTAGACCCCGGGCAGCATGGTCACCGACGCGCCGTTCCTGATCTCAATGCCGCCGTAGTACGTGCCCGGACAGATGGTGGGCGTGCCCGACGAGATCACGAGCTCGGCTGGCGATGAGGACGTGCCGGAACCCGACAGCGCCGTGGCCGGACACCCGTTCTGGCCGGCGATCGGGCGGCTGCCCGGCGTCGGTGGATGCACGATCGAGCCGGGGTTGGCTGGATCGTTGAGTGCGTCGGGCAGGACGGGCATGTGGATGCACACCTTGGACGGCTGCGCCTGGGCGGTCGGCGTGTACCACTCGCAGCCAGGCGTGATCTCGTCCGCCCACGCGATGTTGCCGTCGTGCGTCTCCCAGCCGCCCACCGTGGAGATCCGCTTCGCGTTGACACAGCCGCCAGCGCCGAAGACATCGAAGCCGTCGCCGCAGACCTTGTAGGCCTTGACGTTGCAGGGTGCGGACGGCGCGGAGCCATTCGTCGAGTTGACGTAGATCTCGCCTTCGACCCGCAGTGTGGCGCCGTTGTTGAGCACGAGCGTGTGGTTGTCGCTGGTGTTGTTGAGCGCGCAGAACGTGCAGGGCGAGACCGCCGAGCCGTCCACGACGGCGACCGCCCGCGCGGGAACCATCCAGCAGCCCTGGCCGACCAGGCCTGCGAACCCGGTGCGCATCGCGCGCCGGGCGATCACCTCGATGTAGCTGCTGTTGCCGACATAGGCGCCGCTGAGCGGGGGTTGATTGACCTCCACGCCGGTGATCGTCGCCCCGGCGCAGTCCGTGGTTGTTGCGCTGAAGCCGTTGAGCGCGGCGATCTGGCGGGCGTTTGTAACTCCGTCCTGCCCTGACCCGACCGCTCGCGCCGCCGCCAGGGCCGCCGTGTCTGCCGCCGCCTGGGCCTGGCGTCGGTTGGCGCTCGCCATGCCGCCGTCGAGCAGCAGTCCCGCCGCACCAACGAGTACCACGAGCACGAGGACGAAGAGGACGACCATCTGGCCGGCATCTCCGGGCTGTCGGTCGTGGCGTGCCGAGCGCGTGGCGATGGGCTGCATCCGGTGGCTGCTTCTCCCTGGCCGACTGGGCGGGCGTCGGAGCCACTGTCGCCGGTCGAACGTCAGCCAGCACCCGTACAGCAGTACCGTCGGGCGACGAAATGGTCACGCGTTGCCGCGACGCACCCGGGCCTGCCGAACGTCGCATGAGCCCATGAGTGCGTGGGGCAAGCCTGCTTGCATTGGTGATGCAAGGGCACTTGACTGATGAGACACGAGGCGGTAGCGTCGCCCTCGTCGACGCGGCTGGTACTTCCGGAGGATGGTCCGCCATGTCCCGGCATGCGTCACTGGCGTCGGCACCGGCCGGCGCGTCCGGCCGCGTCCCTGCGTCCGTACCTGTCCGGCGCGGGAGATGCTCCAATGGGGTGAGCACGCACCATGTTCCAGCTCCAGGTCACGCCGACGCGCGCGCGCCGCTCGCTTGCAGTCCTCGGCGTCGCCGCCGCCATCGGTCTCGGTGCCTGCACCGGTGCCGCTGCTACGCCGGCACCGACTGCCGCACCAACCGCCGCGGCGAGCACGGCCGTCGACCTTGCCGCCGAGGTGGACGCGACGGTCGCCGGCCTCGAATCGGCGCTCACGAAATACCGGGCCGGCGACAAGCAGGGCGCCCTCGACGCAATCGCCGAAACCTACGAGAACCACTTCGAGCTGGTCGAGCATCCGCTCGAAGAGGTCGACCACGATTTCATGGAGAATCTCGAGGAGTTGATCGCCGTGAAGACGCGAGCGGTCATCCAGGACGGAAAGCCCGTCGCGGATCTCGAGGCACTCGTGAGCGAAGCCAAGACGCTGCTCGCCCAGGCCAAGGACATGCTCAAGTAGATGCTCCGCGCAGTCCGTTCCGCCGCGCTGCTGATCGCGGTCGCCGCGTCCCTGCTCGGGGTCGCGGCGGCGCCGGCGCCGGTCGCCGCCGCCGAGAGCGAGGAGCTTGCCGAGTACATCGCCCTGATCGACGTCGTCCGCGATGAGCTCAACAACACGGTTGCGCTCTACGAGTCCGGCGACGACCGGCGCGCCCTGGCCTCGGCGCGCTCGGCGTACCTCGACAGCTTCGAGCTCGTGGAGTTCCCGCTCCGCGACCGCGACCCGAACCTCACGCTCGAAATGGAGGACGCGTTCGCGGAGCTCCGCGCGAACATCCGCGCCCGTGTGCCAGCCGAGGAGGTTGTACGAAACGTCGCCCGCCTCCAGCTCGGGATGCAGGAAGTCGAGCGGACGCTGACCCTGGAGGGCTACGCGCCGTTCATCGTGGCCGGCACCGCGTTCGTGATCGTGGCCCGCGCGGGCCTCGGGCGATCCTGATCGTGGCCGCGATCTTCGGCTACCTCGCCGCCGCCCGCGCCACCCGCCTCGGGCGCAGCGTGACCTGGGGCATGCTCGCCGCGGGTGGCGCAACCGTGGTCACCTGGTTCGCATTCCGCTGGATCATCCTCAACGCCCCCGTCCGACCCGGCGTGGTGGAGGCCATCCCGGCCCTCCTGGCGGTGGTGATCCTGGTCGGCTTCTCCATCTGGCTGCTCAGCCGGCTGGACCGGCGGCGGTGGTTGGAGTTCATGAGCGCACGAGTCTTCTCAGCTGCCGCGACGGGCAGCGTCGCGGCGCTCTTCGCCCTGGGCTTCATGGCCGTGTACCGCCCGGGCTTCGAGGGCGTCGTCTTCTTCCAGGGCCTGCTGAACTACTCGCAGGGCCTCGAGCTCGGTCTCCTCGCGGCCTCGGTCGCGGGCGTCGGCGCCATCGCGGGGATCGCGTTCGTGGTATTCCGGCTGGGTCGGAAGCTGCCGATCACCTCCTTCTATGCGGTCTCGCTGGTCGTGGTGATGCTGATTTCCGTGGCGTTCATCGGAAACGCCGTCCGCAGCCTCCAGGAGGGCTACGTGATCGGGATCACCAACCTGACGGGATCCCTGCCACGCCTGCCCATCTACCTCTCGCAGGCCACCGGCTACCACCCCACGCTCGAGACGATCATTGCCCAGATGCTGCTCCTCGCCGGCTACGCCCTCGCCGGGCTGTGGGTCTTCCTGGTCTCTCGCCGTCGACGGGGACCGGGGGCGACGGAGCCGGCCCTCGTGGCCGAAGCCGCCTGAGCCGGCCGGCGGGTGGCAGTCAGACTCGGCGTCGACGTCGGGGGGACCTTCACCAAGGCCGTCGCGGTCGACGCAGAGGGCGGCGCCCTCGTCGCGCGTGCCGTGGTGCCCACGACCCATGGGGCTGAGCGCGGCATCGCCGACGGCGTCGTCCGATCCATTCAGCTCGTCAAGGCAGACCTCGACGAGCGCCGCCTTGGCCCGATCCTGCTCGTGGGCCATTCCACCTCGCTCGCCGTGAACGCGCTGCTCGAGGGCGACCTGCCGACCGTCGGCGTGATCGGCATCGGCCGTGCGCCGGATGTCGGTGCTGCGCGCAAGCGCACGGAGATTCGTGAACTGCCGCTCGCACCTGGGCGCGTCCTCGTGCCGCGATACCGCTTCCTGGACGCGACCGCGGGCTTGACCGACGAGGCCGTCGGCGCGGCGCTGGATGCCCTGGTCGCCGAGGGCGCCGAGGCGATCGCGGTGAGCGAGGCATTCGCGGTGGACGACCCAGCTGGCGAGCGCCAGGTCCTGGCCGCTGCCGCCCGACGCGGTCTGCCGGCCTGCGCAGGACACGAGCTCACCGGCCTGCTGGGCCTGGAACTGCGAACGGTGTCGGCGGCCCTCAACGCGGCGATCCTGCCCCGCGCCGAGGCCACGGCCAAGGTCGTTGCCGATGGCCTGCGCGATGCCGGGATCGACGCTCCGCTCGTGATCCTGCGCGGCGACGGGGGGGCAACGGACCTGGCGGGCTTCGCCAGCGCGCCGCTGCGGTCGCTGTTCTCAGGGCCCGCGGCGTCGGTAGCGGGCGCGCTGCACGAGCTTGCGGTGGCCGAGGGCGCCGTTGTCGAGGTGGGCGGAACATCGAGCAACATCTCGCTGATCCAGGGCGGCCGCCCGCGCCTCGCGTATGTCCGGATCGGCGAGCGCGCCACGGCACTTCGCTCGGTCGACGTCTGGGTTGCAGGCGTCGCGGGTGGCAGCCTCGCCAGGGTCCGCGGCCGCCGCATCATCGCCGTCGGACCGCGCAGCGCACACATCGCCGGCCTCCCGTACACCTCTTATGTCGATCCGGCGACCTTCGCGGAAGGCGCGGCTGTGCTGATCGCACCACGCCCCGGCGACGCACCGGATCACCTGGCGCTCGACACGCCCTCGGGCCGCTTCGCGCTCACCGTCACTGATGCCGCGAACGCGGTTGGCCGTGCGGTGCCGGGCAGCCCGGCCCAGGGGTCGATGGAAGCCGCCTCGCGCGCCTTCGAGTTGGCCGGGCAGACGCTGGGCCTCGACGGGCGGCGGCTCGCCTCGGACTTTCTCGCCCTCGCCGCGACCGACCTGCTGGCGACCCTCAGGTCCGCCGCGAAATCCGCCGGCGTCGACCTGCGCCGTGCCCCGATCCTCGGCGTGGGCGGCGGTGCCGGCGCGCTGGTCCCCGCGGTTGCGGACGCTGCGCGTTCCAGCTGGACGCTCGCGCCGCACGCCGAGGTGCTCTCCTCCCTGGGTGCCGCAGGCACCCTCATCCAGGCGCAGGTGGAACGCTCGGCGGAGGGCCTCGGCGGCGATGGCCTGGCCGAGATGATGCGCGAGGCCGAAGCACAGGCGATCGCCTCGGGTGCCGCGCCCGCCACCATCGAAACTCGTGTCGAGAACGACGCCGATCGTGGCAGCACGCGAGCCATCGCGACCGGCTCCCTCCCGCTCCAGGCCGGTTTCGACAGGGCGGCGGACCTTTTGTCGCCCGACGAGCGGCGGGGCCGTGCAGCGACCTACCTGGACCTGCCGGCCGAGCGCCTCGTGGACATCGGCGAGGTCGGCCCGTATGGTGCCTTCGCGGAGCCCATGCGGCGCGACCGCCGTCAACGCTGGGTGCTGGTGGACGGCCGTGGCGGCCTCGCGCACCTCGGCGACGCACTCTCCCTGATCCGAGCGGGGGGCGGCCTTGCGACGGGCTTCTCGGAACGAGCCGTCGACGTCGTCCGGCGGGCCGAGCGCCATGTCGGCCCGGCCTCGATCGCGCCACCGGTCGTGCTCGTCGCGGGCCGGCGGATCATTGATTTCTCGTCGCTGACCACCGTCTCGGCGGTCGCGGACGGCCTGCATCGCGCACTCGAGCGCGCGGATCGGGACGGGGAGACCACCGCACTCGTGGCGATCGAGCGAGAGGGAGGCTGAACAGATGGCCATCTACCGGACCCAGAGCCGTCGCCCGCTGATCCTGTTCGGGGTCGCGAGCCTGCTGGTCGGACTCGTCCTCGGCGGGGTCATCGGGCGCCTCTCCTCGCCCGATCTCGCGGCGCAGCTCGCCGCGGCGAGGGCGGACGTTCGCCCGATCCTCACGTCGCTGGACGTCGTACGGATCGAGTACGACTCGCTGCTGACGGGCGGTGACAGCGGCTCGCCCGGGGCCATCGCGCGAGCGAAGGAGGCGTTCACGGCGCGTCGCGCAACCCTTGCCCTGATCGATCAGGACATCACCGCTCGCCTGGCGGCCGCGCTCGAGCGGGTCGGCTCCCTGGTCGACGCGAAGGCGCCCCGGGCCGAACTGGAGGCCGCCATCGACGACGCCGAGGCCACGGCACGCGAATTCACCGGTGGCTGACGTCCGCTGCTGGTCCAGGCGCGCCGGATCGTCAGCGGCGGCCGCGCTCGCGGCCCTGCTGCTCGCGGCATGCGGCACGTCCGGCCCCGCCAGCCCGTCGAGCGCAGCCGTGGCCTCAAGCGGAGCGGGCACATCGCCACCTGCGCCGATCGCGACGGTGATCGCGGGTTCAGCTCCGCTGGCGGCCGCGACACCCCGCCGGCCACGCCGCCCACGGGCGGTGCGATCCCGTCCTACGCTCTCTCATCGCCCTTCGTCGGGTCGGGGCAGGCGCCGCTCCTGCCTCGCCCGACGCCTCGCCCGGACGCAGGCGAGATCAAGACGTTCCTGATCTCGCCGGCGGACTTCTTCGACGAGGTCATCCGCGAGGGCAGCACGCTCACCGTGTACACCGACGGCACCATCCGCGTGGACTCGATCCGCGACCAGGTGGGCGACAACCATATGGACTGGGCACTGCCCGAGGCGTTGACGCCCAGGCAGGAGGATGTCCTGGACGTCTATGCGCGCGGCTGTGGCTCCGGGAGCGGCGACTTCTACGAGATCTACGGGCCCTGGGACTCGCTCGAGTTCGAGTACGAAGTCACGCCGCCCGCGGAGGATGGCTGCTGGCACTTCACGCAGGCCGCCGGCAAGGCGTTCGACTTCGAGATCTGGCTCCACGGCAACTCGTCCATGACCATCAACCGCCTGGAGCTCGTGGTGACACTGCGCCCGTAAGGGGCTGTTCAAGGCACCTTGAGTCGGTGATACAAGGCGGTTTGACCACGGGCGCGACACACCGTAGCATGTGCGGCCGCGGCCCGGGATGTCCGGTCGTCGAGGAGGTCGCGTGGTCCGGGTCGTCCGCCAGCTCCTGGTCGTGCCACTTGCGCTCCTGCTCCTGACCACAGCGACGGTTCCGGTGGCCGCCGCAGACGTCACGCCGGCCCAGGGCGTTGCCGAACTCACCCGCTCCCGCGAGCTTCTGCGTGAAGCCGTGGAGCAATACGCCGCAGGCAACCGCGAAGCCGCGCTCGCGACGGTCCGCAGCGCCTACCTCGACCACTTTGAGCTCGTGGAATTCCCGCTGCGCGTCCGCGACGAGCGCCTGACCCTCGAGCTCGAGGAGATGTTCGCCGAGGTGCGCTCGAACCTCCAGGGCGGCACATCGGTGGACGTGTTCCGCTCCAGCGTCCTCGCCCTCCAGGTCCGCCTCAACGACGCCGAGCGGGCCCTCTCGGCCCCGGGCCTTGCCGCCCCGGTAATCGCCCTCGGCTATTCGTTCACGATCCTGTTCCGTGAGGGCGTGGAGGCGATGCTGGTGGTCGCCATGCTCCTGGGTGCGCTCGCGGCGGCTCGTGCGCTGCGGTTCCGGCGGGCGATCCTCGCCGGCGTGGGCAGCGCACTTCTCGCAAGCGTGGCCACCTGGATCGTCATCAACCTGGTCCTGAACCTGGCGCCGGTGCAGCGCGAGCTCCTCGAGGCGGCCATGACGCTGCTGGCCGTGGTGATGCTCTTCTACGTCTCCTTCTGGCTGATCGCGCGGATGGACCAGCGCCGCTGGATGGAGTTCATGAAGGCGCGCATCTCAGTCGCCGCCGGTACCGGGTCCGCCGCCGCGATGTTCGGCATCGGCTTCACCGCCGTCTACCGCGAGGGCGTCGAAACGGGTCTCTTCTACCAGGCGCTGTTTTCGTTCGCGCGCGGCCTCGAAAGCTGGATCCTCGCGGGCGCGGGCATCGCGCTTGTCGCGCTGCTCGGCGTCGGCTGGCTCATCTTCCGAGCCGGGCGCCGCATCCCGATCAAGAAGGTCCTGGGCACGGCGGTCGTGATGATCATGATCCTCTCGGTCGCCTTCTTCGGGAACGCCGTCCGCGCTGCCCAGGAGGCCGACCTCATTCCGATCACGCTCATCGACGGGCTGCCCTCGCTGCCGTTCTTCCTGGCCGAGTTGACTGGCTGGCATTCGACCCTGCAGACCACCGTCGCCCAGGTCGCCCTCGCGAGCGTCTACGTCGCGGGTGGGATCTGGACCTTCATCCTCGTGCCACGGCGGATCCGCGAGGCAGCGCGGGCCGGCGAGACGCGACGCGCGGAGTCCACCACCGACGCCTGAGTGCGGTTCGGTTGCTGCCGCGCACCGCGTTTGAGTCGCGGTCACTGGGCTCGATCGGGGCCCTGCCGGTACGATCGGAGTCCCCATGCAGCACGTTCGGCCTGCCACCGCCGCCCTGCGCACGGCTCTCGCCGGCATCGTGCTGGCGCTGTTCGCCGGCGCGTGCGCTCCGGCACCGGCGCCGACAGGTGGGTTTGCAGCTGCCACATCGCCCCCGTCGGCCGACCCGGCGGCAGGCACGACCCCGTCGGTTCCGCTCGCGGCCGCTCCGTCGGCTTGGCCCGCTCCGTCGGCTTCGCCCGCTCCGCCTGCCGCCACTGCGGTCGCGACAGTTCCTCCCACGGCCACGGCGGAGCCGATCGCGGTCTCGACCTCCTTGCCCAGTCCGACCACGACGGCCGGTCCGGCGGACACGCCGCGTCCGACCCCGCATCCCACGCCGGCGCCAACCCCGCCTCCCACGCCGGCGCCAACCCCAACGCCGCTCACCGGCCAGACACGGGTCCACCGCGTCGCCCCGACGAGCTACGTCGAGGCGCGGATCCGGGGCGACTCGCGCCTTGAGGCCCTGCCCGACGGATCCATCCGCGTCGTCTCGACCCGCGCGAGCAACGCCGACCAGTACGTGGAGTGGTGGGTCGACGAGTCGGTGATCATGCCGCCCGGATCACAGGCGGCGAGGGTCGTGACTGTCGTCTGCGGCGGCGGGTCAGGCGACTGGTGGGAGGTCTACGGGCCCTACGGCTCCGACGAGTTCGAGTTCGAGGTCACAGGCCCCGGCTCGGACGGATGCTGGTACTTCAACGAGTCGGGCCGCCATACGGACTTCCGGGTGGAGATCTGGCTGTCCCGGAACGCGGAGATGACCATCTCGCGCATCGAGTTCCACGTCACCTTCGCCTGACCTGTCATCCGGCCGGGGCCCTCACTTGACCGTGAAGGTGTACTCCACGCGGTCGATCACCAGGTGTGAGCCGAGGCGGACGATCGCGATCACCGACGTGTCATCGCCGAGCGCGTCGTCGTAGTGCCAGCAGCCGTCGGGCCCGGGTGGCTCGACCTCGTGCTCCATCGGCTCGGAGCCCTCGGGGCCGTAGGTCTCGTAGAAGTCCCCGTCGCCGCTCCCGCACACTGCCACGTCCACTTCGGTGATCGTCGCGCCGGCGGGCAGAGCGTCATCGGGCAGGAACCAGGTCACCATCAGCTGGTGGCTGTACAGGCGCGTTGTCTCGATGCGGATGCCGCCCCCCGCCACGGGCGTGACCTTCCCGTTCTCGGGGATGTCCGCGAGCTCGTACTGGTCGCCGCGCAGGACCACGCGCAACGTACCGTCGGCCGGGATCGTGGCCTCGCCTGTCGGCGCCGCGGACGCTGCGGCTGAGGGTCGCGTCGTCGGCTTGCGGGTGGGCGTCGGCGGACGGGTCGTCTGGGGCTGCCTGGGTGGTGGTGTGCCGGCCGCGTGCCGGGTCGGCAGGGGCGTCGGAGCCACGGAGGCCATGTTTGCCAGCGACGGTCCGGCCGTGAGCAGCGGCCGCTCCGGGTCGCGTGCCAGCGATTGGAGGGCCACGAACGCCCCGGCCATGAGCGCGAAGGTGAGCGCGAACGCGCCCGCCATGAGCAGGCCCTGGCGGCCGCTCACTCGACCAGGCGGATGCTGCTATTGGCGAACGCCGATGCCTTGAAACCGAAGCGGGCGTCGGCATCGCTGGTGACCTGGATCTCGCCCGCGATGACCTGCAGGTTCGCCATCCCGCTCGCCTCGATGAGCACCAGCGCGTTCTGGTGGGCTGCGTAGATCGTGCCCTGGAGACCGCCGATGGCGCCGCACGGGTCGGGCACGGGCTGCGTGTCCGGCGGTACGCCGCGTGTCATGAACCAGCCCTGACACCCACCGGCACTGCTCTTGCCGGGCGCGAGCGTGATGGTGGACGCACTGCTCCGATCCTAAAAGATCGTCATCCCTGCATACGGCCCTGATGCCGGCCCATAGAGGTCCACCCTGCCGGTGCCATCGATCGTGATCGGGCCGTCCTTGATGCCGGATGGTGCGGTGACCGTCACCGTGAGCGCGTCGCCGGCGGGATCGTAGATCGCGTCGCCACTGTAGACCGCAGCAATGGAGCGGACGCCCCACAGAGCATAGCTGGTGGAGCAGGTTGTCGAGAATCCCTTGCTCGTCGGAGAATCACGGATGACCGGGGCTGCCCCGCAGAGCATCACGTTGCCGTCATAGAAGTCCACGTAGCCGGTGATGGCCGGCGCGGACTTGTTCGCGATCTCCATCTCGAACGTGAAGGTCACCACGTCGCCTGGTGCGATGGACTTGTCGCTTGCGATCAAGCTCTCGTTTCTGACGTTGGTCTTGGAGGGGTCCCCGTCGGGAACGAGCGACGTGCCTAAGCTCGTGCTGTGGCTGCCGCCGGCGCTGCCCGTCGTGTAGACCATCACGCCCGCCTTGCCATCGACATCAGCCTTGTTGAGGACCTGGAACCCGCCGCCCACCATGATGTACACGCCCGGCAGCATGGTCGTTTCCCCGCCCGACATCTGGAGCCCGCCGTAGTACGTGCCCGGGCAGACGACCTTCGTGCCGGTGGTGATCCGGGTCTGCGCGGCCAGGCTGATCGAGCCCGCCGGAACCACAGCAGTTCCGGGGCAGCCGTTCGTACCCGGCACGGGCACGGCGCCGGGTGTCGGGGGGTTGATCTTCGCGCCCGGCTTCGCCGGGTCGTTGAAGGGGTCCGGGATCTCCGGCATGTGGACGCAGACGTTCGACGGTTGCTTCTGGCCGGTCGGGGTGTAGCTCTCGGTACAGCCGGGGGCGAGTTCGTCCGCGGTCGCGATGTTGCCGTCGTGAGTCTCCCAGCCGCCCACGACCGTGATGTGGCGGGCCGAGATCGTCCCGCCGTCGCCGAAGATGTCGAAGCCGTCGCCGCACACCTTCCATGTTTTGACCACGCACACGCCCGGCGTGACGCCGCCGTTACGGGAGTTTGCGTGGATATCTCCGTCAACACGCAGCCGTGCGCCGTTCTTGATGAGGAGCGTGTGGTTGCTGGCCGATTTGTTGAGCGAGCAGAAGTTGCACGACACGACACTTGTGCTCGTCGTGACGGCGACGGCGCGTGCCGACACCATTCAGCAGGGCTGACCGACAAGTCCTGAGAAGCTGGTCCGCATCGGGCGCTGGACGGTCACTTCCACATACCCGTCCTTGCCCGCGTTGGGCCCGCTGGTCGGCGGCTGGCTCACCTGCACGCCGTCGTTCTTCTTCTTCCCGCCGCAGTCGGTGTAGCTGTCCGGGAAGCCATTCTGAGCGGCGATCGCCTCGGCGGCTGCGGTCGCGCTGGTGACGTCGGACGTGGATCCGAAGGACTTGGCAGCGGCGAGCGCCGCCGTGTCGGCGCTTGCCTGCGCCTGGCGGCGATTGGCCCAGGCCATCCCGCCGTCGACCAGGAGCCCCGCCGCCGAGACCACGGCCACCAGGGCGAGTGCCAGGATCACCAGCGCCTGGCCGCGCTGACGGCGGCGCTGATCGACCGCGGCGTTGGCGGACCGCCGGTCGGCGATGAGGAAGCGGGCTGGGACTCGCGGCATGTGGGACTCCATTGCCGGCCGGCAAGCCGTGGTGCGTCGCCGGCGCATCCGAATCAGCAGGGCAGGTACGTCGTCGAGGTGGCGGTGGGGGTGAAGGAGCCACCCATGACGTTGGACAGGGTCGGCGTCAACAGCTGGACCGTGACCTGGATCTTCACGACGATGGGCGGCGGATTCGCGGGGTCGTTGCAGGTCACGCCGTTCGGGTAGAAGCAGGTGCCCGTGGAATCGGTCAGGCCTGACGGGCACGTCGTGGCCCCGGTGATGTTGGCGTCCGTCAGCGCGACGCCGGCGGCCTGGGCCTTCGCGGCGGTCCGGATCTTGCAGTACGTGCTGGTGCCCGGACACGCGCTCGTGGTGATCGCGGGGTCGAGTGCCGTGACTAGGGCGGCCCGGGCGCCCTCGCGCGCGCCCTGGGTGATCGCCTGCTGCGCGAACACCACGCGGCCGAAGTCGACCAAGGCGAACAGCAGCATCAGGAAGACCGGGACGATCAGCGCGAATTCCACCAGCGCCTGGCCACGGCCCGTGGGTTCCGGGCGCCCCCAGAGGCAGCGGACGGTTCGGAGGAGCCTCACTGGATCATCGCGCTCGTGGTCGCGTCCATCCGTACGGGATTGCTCAGCAGCATGCCCACGACCGGCACGAAGAGGGTCATCTGGTAATTCACCTTGATCGTCACGCGCGCGGCGCTTGTGCCGCAGGCCATCGCCGTCCCGGCCGAATCGGCGCACGTCGGCGGGTTGAGCGTGATCGAGGCCTGCGTGAGGCCCTGGGTTTCCTGTTGCACGCGGTAGGCGATGTTGTCGGGGTTCGCGCTCTGCTTGCCCGCAGTCCAGCCCGTCGGACAGGCCACGGTGGTGGTGGTCGAGCACCACTTGTCGTAGTTGGTGCCAGTCGCGGCGTACAGGGCTCCCTCGCGAGCACCGTTGGTGATCGCGATGTAGGCCGTGAAAATGCGCGCTCCGTCGACGACGCCCAGCGTCAGGAGCAGGAACACGGGCAGGATGAGGGCAAACTCCACGAGGGACTGGCCCCGGGAGCCCTCGCGGTTGTGGCGGCGCCAGCGCGTCATGCGGCAAGTACGCCACAGGCGCCCGCTGGACTGACATCGGACGTTGGTACCGGTCGAGTCCCAACGGCCGCCGGTCGTACCGGTCGGATCCCTCCCGGACCCGCCCGGACTGCCCAGTTCGTCCCGAACCGGGCGATCGATGTGGTGCGGCGGCGCACCGCCGCGCCGATGGCCTACGGCGCCTTCGGGTTGACGAAACGGCAGCGCTCGACCAGCGGGCAGATCTCATGACGCGGATTGCGTGCATGGCAGATCCGACGGCCATGGGTGATCAGGTTCACGTGACCCTCGTACATGTCGTCGTCGGCGAAGACTGCGAGGTAGAGGTCGTGTGCCAGTTCGAGGGGCGCCCTGGGCGGCAGCAATCCCACGCGTTTCGACACCCGCTCCACGTGCGTGTCGATGGGCATGAGCGGCATCCCGAAACAGAACAGCAGCACGATGGACGCGGTCTTGCGGCCGATGCCCGGGATCGTGGTCAGCCAGTCGCGGGCATCCACGGCGCCCATGTCTGTGAGGAACGACAGGTCATAGGCACCGCGCCCCTCGCGGATCGTGCGCAGGGCGGCCTGGATGCGCGGTCCCTTCTGGTAGGCCAGGCCGCCCGGGCGGATGACGGCGATCAGCTCGTCGATCGGCGCGTCCTCAACGGCAGCCCAGTCTGGCGGACGGCCCGGTGGCAGGCCTTCCCCGCCCCAGCCTTCGGGTGGCCGCTCGGGATCGTCGGGGGTCGAGCCGCCGCGTCGGTGGCCGACGATCGGGGTCGTCTCAGGAGATCGATACCGTTCGCGGAGCGCAACGAACGCGCGCTCGGCGTTCACGTCCGCGGTGTTCTGGGTGAGGATCGTGAGGACCAGCTCCGAGATGGGGTCGAGACGCGGATCCCAGGCCGGCCGGCCGTATTGCGTCGCGAGGCGCTCAAGGACGAACTCCACCAGCCCTGGCCGGTAGCGGCGCAGGTAGTTCGACCAGCGGCGCGCCGGATCGACGACGGCGCGCCTCCGCCTGGCTGGGGCCGCTCGGGCGGTCATCCCCGCGACACGATCCCGATCCCGAGCGTGACCAGCTCCGCGAGCCGGCCGCCCGCCCGCTCCAGCGGTGCCGCTCCCGCGGCGATCGCTTCGTCGAGGGACATCAGCCGCTCCACAACCGGAACCGCGATGGCCCCGAGCGGCGCAAGGGCCGCGATCCCCTCGGGCAGGACGCCCCCGCCCAGGGCGATGCATGGCACGCCGGCGGCCTGTGCACGCCGAGCCACCGCGAGGGCCGTCTTGCCGAAGGCGGTGGAGGCATCGATCCGGCCCTCGCCCGTGATGACGAGGTCGGCCGCGGCCAGCTTGGCGTCGAAGCCGGCAGCAGCCATGGCCAGTTCGACCCCGGGTCGAAGCGCAAACGAGGCGAACCGATCTCCGATCGCGAGCAACGCGAATCCGACGCCTCCGGCGGCTCCCGCTCCTGGCACGTCCCGGACGCGACGCCCCGTGGCGGACTCCAGCCGGTCGGCCCACCGGCGATTGCGCTCGTCCAGCTGTTCGACGAGCTCCGGGGTCGCGCCCTTCTGCGGCCCGAAGACAGCGGCCGCGCCGTCCGGGCCGAGCAGCGGGTTGGAGACGTCGCACGCCACGTCGAGTTCGATCCCGGCGAGGGCAGGGTCCAGACTCTCGAGATCCGGCAGCGCGGCGTCATCGCCCTCCGCGAGGTGCGCCCCGAGGCCACGCAGGAGCCCCAGCCCGCCGTCGGTGATGGCGCTGCCGCCGATCCCGAGTGTCACGCGCCGCACGCCGGCCCTCGCTGCTGCAGAGAGCAGCTGGCCGGTTCCGATGCTGGTCGCTCGCGCGGGGTCGCGCTCCGCCACGGCCACACGCGAGAGGCCCGACGCCTCGGCCATCTCCAGCACGGCGGCGTCACGCTCCGCCGAGCGGAGCCAGCGCGCGCTGATGCGCCGGCCCAGCGGATCGTCAACGGGCGCCGACTGCCACTCCCAGCCGCCTGCGGCGGCGATCGCCTCCAGCGTTCCCTCGCCGCCGTCGGCCAGGGGTGCGAGGACGATCGCATCCAGCGGCCGTGCCGACCGCCAGCCAGCCGCGAGGGCGCGCGCAACCTGGATCGATGTGAAGGTTCCCTTGTACGAATCCGGCGCAACCAGCACCCGCATCCGGCGATCGATCACCGCCTCACCTCGACCCCGCGGGTCGCTTCGGCTGCGCGCTGCCGAGCCGGGCCTGCGGGAGCACTCGGACTCACGTTGCGGTTGCTGTCGCCTCCGCCAGGCTCAGTTCGAGGGGATCGCCACGAGCGCCCAGTCGTCATTGCGCTCGCCCGGGACGTAGCGGCCGTTGGCAGCCTTGTAGGCGAGTTCGCGGAAGCCCATCGATCGCCACGAGGAGAGCCAGGTGTCGACCGGGAGGCGCACGTACGGGGTCCGGCGGACCAGCTCGGCCTCGAGCAACACGCTCTCGAGCAGCCGCTTGCGCTCGAGCAGGGGGATGTTCAGCAGGGACTGTCCGTCAACGAGGAGCAGGTCGATGGCCACGAAGGCGAGCGGATGGTCGGGCGGCGCCGCGTTCCTGGCCGCGTTCTTCGACTCCAGCTGCTCGATCGGCCGCATTGCGCGCGCCCTGAGCCCCCTGCCGACGAAGATCTGGGTGGCCATCTGGCCTGCGGTCGGCACCTCGGAGCCGACGAGGAGGGCGTGTGACGGCTGTGTCGGCTGGTAGGTGAGATAGCCATCGATGATGGCGGACTCTGCGTTGATCACGCTCTCGAGTGCGGCGACGATTGCGGCGGCCGCCTCCAGCGGGGCGCCCTCCACGTCTCTGAGCGTCACGCTGCCGCCGTCGGCCACGACAAGGACCCGGTCGCCACGCCACAGCGGCTCCACGATCGGGTCGCGGATCTCTTTGACGTTGCGGCGGCCGAAGCCCGCAGGGCGGACGGCGGCGAGGTCGACGGTCACGCTCGGATCGTACACGCAGTGAGTGCGGCGCGGCCGCGCGGGTCCCGGTCCGTCAGCCGCGCCTGCGGAAGTGGTCGAGCAGCGCGCGTCCGCGAGCCGGCGATGCCGGGCCCGGCGGCTGCCCCGTCTCCCCCTCGGCCACCTCGGCTTCCACCGCATCGTGCACCGCCTCGCCGCGATGTCGCAGGACCTCCGCCATCCGGTCGGCGAGCCTGCGTGCCGCGATGTTCTCGGGGTCGATCTGCAGGGCTCTTCGGGCGAGGTCCAGGGCGCCCCGGTCGTCCGCTCGCTCCAACGCGACGCGCGCCAGGCCGACCACGGCGATGCTGTTGCGGGGGTCGGCCTCGAGTACCTGGCGGTAGATCCGCTCGGCCTGGTCGATCATCCCGTGCAGCAGGGCTCGCTCTGCCTGGAGCAGCTGCTCGATCATCGGCTCTCCCGGTCGGCCTGCAGGCCCTGCGCGAGCAGCAGCAGGGTCGGCCGGTCATTGAGCTCGCTGTCGACGAGCACGCGGTCCAGCAGGTGGTCGAGCACCCGGCCGAGCTCGGGCCCGGCCGGCAGGCCCAGCTCGGACATGAGGTCGTCGCCGTTCACGGCCAGGTCTGATCGCGTCAGCGGCACCTGGGCCTCGAGCTGCTCGATCACGCGCCGCCGAAGCTCGACCAGCTGGCCGTCGTCGCGCGGCAGCCCGCTGCCGACGTTGTCCGCTTCGCGAAGTTCGAACAGTTCCTCGAGCGCGTGCTCGCCGATGCGGGCGATGAACCGCCGCACGGCGG
Organism: Chloroflexota bacterium; assembly: GCA_016875645.1. Taxonomy (GTDB): domain Bacteria; phylum Chloroflexota; class Limnocylindria; order Limnocylindrales; family CSP1-4; genus VGPE01. The sequence continues at coordinate 193 of VGPE01000020.1, read as the reverse complement.
CATCGCTCCAGCCGGGCTCGTAATTGAACATGTGGTGGCGGACCAGGTGGGCGATGCGGTCCTGCGTTGCGCGGGCCATCCGGATCCGGGCAAGAAATGCAGCCGCGAGCTCTGCCCCGACCAGGTCGTGCCCCGGAAAGCCCGCGTCGCCCGCGGTGGCGGGCTTGCCGATGTCGTGAACGAGAGCGGCCAG
>VGPE01000019.1 GCA_016875645.1 Chloroflexota bacterium | reverse complement strand
CCAGAAGCCCAGGATGTCGTGGTCGAGGAACTCGAGGCCGCGGATCCACTTGGCGCTCTTCCAGAAATAGCGCTTGGGGACCAGCAGGCGCAGCGGGTAGCCGTGCTCGGGCTCCAGCGGCTCGCCGGCGAACGTGTCAGCGAGGAGCACGTCGTCGTCCAGGACGCTCAGCGGCAGGTTCGCGGTGTAGCCCTGCTCGCAGTGGGCGAGGACGTGGCTCGCGTTCGGTCGGACCTGCGCCAGCCCGAGGATCTCCTGGATGGGCACGCCCTCCCAGGCCGTGTCGAGCTTCGACCAGCGCGTGACGCAGTGGATATCGGTGTTGACGGTCTTGCGTGGCAGCGCCTTGAACTGCTCCCACGTGAGCATGAACGGGGCGTCCACCTGGCCGTAGACCTTGAAGTCCCAGGTGGCGAGGTTCGTCTTCGGCACGGAGCCGTAGTGCAGGACCGGGAACTTGGTAGTGACGTACTGGCCGGGCGGGACGCGCTCGGCGATGGCGGGATCGGCGGTGCGATTGCCGAAGAGGCGCTCGAACATGGTGGTCTCGTGGTCTCCGTGGCTGGGCAGCGATCGGGCCGCAGGCCCGTCGCCCATCATTGTGGACGCAACGGTCGCGGATGCAGATGACGCTGGAGTGACGACGTCATGCGCGCCTCGCGCCGCCTCGAGGGCCGGGCCCGCGCCGGTTCGGACACGCTACGCTGCGCGCCGTGGACTTGACGTCGAGCGCGGCCGCGCCCAGCACCGAGGCGGCCGGGGAGCACACCGGGTCACCTGCGGCCGGCGCCTGCCCGATGGTCGTGATCGTCATGCCGGCGTACAACGCGGCAAGGACCCTCGAGCGGACGTACGCCGACATCCCGCACGAGATCGTCGACCACATCATCCTCGTTGACGATGTCTCACGCGATGAAACGGTCGAGATCGCCCGCCAGCTTGGTCTCGAAACGATCATCCACCAGCAGAACCTGGGCTACGGCGGGAATCAGAAGACGTGCTACGACGCCGCGCTCAAAGCCGGCGCAGATGTGGTGGTGATGCTCCACCCGGACTACCAGTACGACGCGACGCGCATCCCCGCCCTGATCGAGCCCATCCTCGCGGGCAGAGCGGACCTGGTCCTGGGTTCGCGATTTCTGGGCGACCCATTGGCCGGCGGCATGCCGAAATGGAAGTACGTCAGCAATCGCTTTCTCACGATCGTCGAGAACCTTGCGTTCGGCTTGCGCCTTTCGGAGTACCACACGGGTCTGCGGGCATACTCCCGGCGCCTCCTCGAGGCGATCCCGTACCGCCTCAACAACAACGACTTCGTGTTCGACCAGGAGCTGATCGCGCAGGTCGTGGCGGCCGGCATGCAGCGCCGGATCGACGAGATCGCGGTCCCGACGCGATATTTCGAGGAGGCCTCCTCTGTCGGGTTCCGGCGAAGCGTCGTGTACGGGCTCTCGACGCTGCGAGTGGTGCTGCGCTACGTGCTGCACCGCCTGCGCGTCCGCAGGTCGCCGAAGCTCCAGGCGCGCCGGCCGGGCGCCTGACCGGCCCACGGACGGGACTGCCCGGGCGTCGCCAGCGGCGGCCGGGACGTCGCCACGGATCATCGCGGGCGAGGGAGCCCGATGAGTCCCGGCACCTCGATCCCATCCAACAGGCGGTGGCCTTCGAAACCCTGACGAAGTGCCGATTGGCCTTCCGGAGCGGTCCGGCTCGGCCGCGCTACCATACGGACCATGCCGACGCTGCCTGAACCGATCGCCGCCCTTCTCGACGCCGCGCTGGTCGGCGAGCTGACTGTCATCGACGGACACGGCCGCCCGGTCACGTATCCCCTCATCCCGCTCCTCGACCGCGAGCAGGGCAGGATCTACCTGACCTCGTCCACCCTGTTCAGCCGCAAGCTGGAGCACATCGCTGGCAACCCGCGCGTGTCGCTGTCCATCACCGACCCGATCGCGGTTGGCGGGCGATCGGACCGCGCCACGATCCAGGGCGACGCCCGCGTGATCAGCGAGGACCCCCACGGCGGCTGGGAGCGCCTGCTGCCGACCTGGGAACGCAAGGAACCCGCGATCGTGGCCTTCCTGAAGGCCCGCGTCGCGCTGCCCCTGTTCTTCGAGCGGGCGCTGATCGAGATCACGCCTCGCCGCGCGTTCTACTGGGCGGGTGGCGACACCTCCACGCCGCCCGCCGTCACCGAGCTCGCCACCGCCGAGGCCGCCTGATGTCCACCGCCCGACGAGCCACCGACTCCGACTTCGCCACCCCGCTCGATCGCAGCACGCCCAGCCTGGACGCCGCCGCCGGCCTGCGCAAGCTGGCGGGCTACCCGTTTCTCGTGTTGACCTGGGTGGGCGCCGACGGCTACCCGATGAGTGCCGCCGTCGAGTCGACCATCGACGCCGACGCGGGAACCGCCCGCTTCCGGCCCCCTGCCGGATTCACGGTGCCCGGAGACGATGCGCTCGTCTCGCTCACGGGCTCGCACATCCGCCCGCAGCCGGGCTACGGCTACGACGAGCGCCGCCACGTGACCGTGTGGGGCCCGGTTTCTGCCGCCGCCGACGGTCAACTGACCCTCCGCGGCGCCCGATCGTGGGGCTGGGACGAGCAGGAGACCCCGTTCTTCGAGTACTCGGAGCGCTCCGTCCGCCAGTCAAGACGCTACTTTGACGCCCTCTCGGCCGAGCGAGGCACCCCCGTCAAGCCTCGCCTCTCGCTGGGCTGGCTAACGCTCCGCGCCACCCGGCTGCCGTTCCTCTCAGCGACGATCGTGCCCGTGGTGATCGGCATTCTGATCGCCGCCAGCCACGGCGCGTTCGAGCTGGTGCCCGCCATTCTGACCCTCATCGGCGCGTCGCTGGTCCAGCTCGGTCTCAACGTCGCCAACGATGTCTTCGATACCGCCCAGGGCGCGGACGACGCGAACGTCACCCCGACCCAGTTCAGCGGCGGCTCGCGCGTCCTCCAGTACGGGTTGCTGTCCATGCGCCAGATGGCGACGCTCGCCACCGTCTTCTACCTGATCGCGGGTGCCATCGGTCTGTTGCTGATGGCTACGTCAGGCTCGACCGCGCTGCTCGTCATCGGCGTCATCGGCTTCATCGTCAGCCTCGGCTATACGGCGCCACCACTGCGCCTCGTGTATCGCGGTCTCGGCGAGATCGCAGTCGCCGTGGGCTTCGGGCCGCTGATGCTGCTGGGCGCCTATGTCGTCCAGACCCGCGGAGCGCTGTCGTGGGAGCCCTTTGTGGCCTCCCTGCCCATCGCCCTGGTCGTGGCACTGATCCTGTACGTCAACGAGATCCCCGACCGGCGCGGCGATGCCCACGCGGGCAAGCGCACGCTGCCGGTCCGCTTCTCGCGCGAGGCCGTGATCCGCGGCTACGACATCGCGGCGGGCGCTGCCTATGCGATCGTCGTCGCGGGTGTGGTTGCGGGACTGCTGCCCTGGGCGGCGCTGCTCGTCCTGCTCACGATCCCGCTGGCGCTGCAGGTGCACCGCGGCCTCTCGCCCAACTACGACAACCCGTACGGCCTGATGGCGATCATGGGCGTCAACATCAAGCTCCATCTGTACGTCGGCGTCGGGCTCCTGGTCGCGTACTCCGTGGTCCTGATCGCCAACGCCGTGGCTCCGGGCCTGCCCCTCTTCATCCGGTAGCGAGCTCATCCGGCAGCGAGAACGACGACGGGGCCGGGGCGGGCCCCGGACCCCGGACGGCGCCGCAGCGTGGCGTTCCGCGCGCGATGGGACTCGCCGCCGGTCATCACCGCGGCGGGACCGCCGCTTCGCGGCGCGGCCGTGCCCTGGGCCTCTCTGCGGCGTCACGCGCCACACGCACGAACCAGCCGCAACGTGGTCGTGACGTGCATCAGCGACACGCCACGGCGACAGCGACGCCGGATCCGGCTCGATCCGTGGTCCGGCCGTGCGCCTAGCGCATGGCATCGCGGCGTGGCGGTCCGGTCGTGCATCGGACGCATGACGCTCGGCGGGGCTGAGTCTTCACGGCCGGCTACGTGCGCGTCCGCCGCGGACGATCAGGATGGCCGACCCGCCGGGATCCTCGCCGCGGCGAAGTCGGGCCAGCGCGTCGCGGGACGCGACCGGGAACGTCTCCGCGGAGATGGCCGCCATGAGCTTCACGAACTCGCGCGCCCGACGGGTGTTCGGCACGACGAGCAGCACGCCGTCGACTGCCCCATCGCGGCGCTTGAGCTCGATCCGCCGGGTCGTCGCCTGCGCATCCGAGGGTGCGCTCTCGATTTCGACGCCGTAGCGCCACGACGCGCCGGCGACCATTGCGTCCCAGGCGCGCCGATCGCCCTGGATCGGGAAGGGCACCTCGGTTGCCCAGCGCAGGGAGGCGTGCAGAATCGCCCGGAACAGCGCGAGCAGCTGGAGCTGCGAGCTGTCCCGCATCGCCTCGCCGCCGGGGAAGAGGCGGAGCGAGAGGTCGAGTCCGAGCACGGCGCCGATCCGAGCCAGCAGGAGGACTGATACGCCGGACACGAGCGCCCGCTCGATCCGCGTGATGGATGACCCCGAACACCCGACGGTGCGCCCGACGGCATCCGCGCTCAGGCCAAGCGAACGGCGCGCAAGGCGAAGCTCGCGGCCGATCTCGCGGATCAGGCGGAGGCCGAGCGCGTTCCCGCGATCACGCTGTCGTTCCCGGGTGGCCATGAAGGGCGATCATCTCGGAGGGCACGTATCCGGGACGTATCTGCGGCTTCTCTCCGGCTTACCTGGAGCCACGCCGCCTCCTACTGGGCCTCTCTGCAGTGTCATGCGCGACACGTACGAACCGGCCGCCACGTGGTCGTGCTGTGCACCAGCGGCACGCCAAGACGACAGGGACGCCTCATCGGGGGACGATCAGCTGTCCGGCCGTGCGCCTGGCGCATGGCATTGCGGCGTGGCGGTCCGGTCGTGCATCGGACGCACGACGCTCGGCACCACGCACGGCACGACGCACGCCGGCGACCCGGAATCCGAGCGGCCCGCCGGCGAGGCCGGCGGGCCGCAGAACGCTGATCAGGCACAGTCGCCCTACTTGATGAAGCCCTGCTCCTTGAGCCAGGCCGTGGCGACCTTGTCGACGTCCTTGTTGTTCACTGCCACCTCGACGCCCAGCTGGAGCAGCACCTCGGTGGTGACCTTCGCCGAGACGTCATCGAGCAGCTTGCTGAACGCGGCCTTGTCGACCTTGACCAGGAAGTCGTTCCGCACGATCGGCGCGAGGTTCTCGGCGGGCTGGGTCTTCTTGTCATCCTCGAGGGAGACGAAGCCGAACTGCGCAATCGCGGGCTGGGTCGAGCACAGCTCCGCCACGTCGACCGCCTTGGAGTTGAGCGCCTCGGCAATCGGCGCGTCGCATGCGCCGAGCGGGGTCACCTTGAGGGTCGCAATGTCGATGCCGTAGGCGTCCTTCAGGGCGCCGCCGCAGAGCGGGTTCGCGATGCACTCGGGCGGGAGGCCCCAGGTGAGTTGCGACGCGACCGCGGTGAGGTCGCTGATCTTCTTGAGGTTGAACTGCGCGGCGGTGTCCGGGCGGACGACGAACGCGTTGGTGTCCTGGCCGGGGGTGTAGCCCAGGACGGTGATTCCGCCGCCCTTGCCGGTCAGGATGGTCTGCAATTCCTTCTTGTTGGTCGCCGGATCACCGGTCGGCTTGGTCTTGTCGTAGTACCCGAGGCCCGAACCGAGGTACTCGGGCTTGAGGTCGATCTGGCCGCTCTCGATGGCCGCGGCGGTGACAGGTCGCGCCCCCAGGCCGAGGTTGCGCTCGACCTTGTAGCCGTTCGCCTCGAGGACCTGGGCGTAGATCTCGGCCATCAGGCGGGACTCGTAGAACCCGTCCGAGCCGATCTTGATCGGGCTGCTGCCCCCACCCGTCGTGCAGGCGCTGATCGCCAGCGCCAGCAGCGACGCCCCGAGGGCGAGCTTGCGGAAATGCCGCATGGGTCTGAACCCTTCGATCGTGTTCCTGCGCCGTCTGCGACGGCGCCCGCGCGCAACAGTAGCGTCAGCGGGGTTCGGACGCCTCGGCGGCGGCGCCGGTCCGGGCGATGCGCAGGCCGGGCGATGTCAGGCGTCGCTGGACGTCTGCGAAGAGGACCTCGGTGAGGATGGCCAGGCCGGCGATCAGGATCACGCCCGCCCACAGGCGGTCGTACTCACGGCGCGCGATCCCGTCGATGAGGTGCCGGCCCAGGCCGCCGTAGCCCAGGATCGCCCCGAGCGCCGCCGTCGCCACCACCTGCACCGCCGCGGTCCGGATCCCGCCCACGATCACGGGGATGGCGAGCGGCAGTTCCACCTGGCGCAGGACCTGGCTCTCCGTGCAGCCCATGGCGCGTGCCGCCTCCACGAGTTCGCGGTCGACGTCGCGGACGCCCGTGTAGGCGTTCACGAGGATCGGCACGATGGCGAGGAGGACCATGGCGATCGCGATCGGATAGATGGTGAGACCGTTTCTCGGGTCCAGGGACAGCGTCAGAGGCAGCGCCATCACCATCACCGCGTAGGAAGGGACCGCCCGCGCCAGGTTGGCAAGGTTGATCGCGAGCAGGTCGCCTCGTCGGGTATGCCCGATCAGCAGACCGAGCGGCACTGCCACGAGCAGGGCCAGGAGGAGCGCGACGCTCGAGAGCGCCAGGTGCTCCCAGGCGCGGGCAGGGATGCCGTCCGGCCCGCTCCAGTGGGCCGGGTGAAGGAGCCAGCTCGCGATGTCGATCAGGCCTTCCATCATGCCCCGCCGGTTTCGACGACGGTGGCCGGCAGGCGGCTCCACGGCGTTGCGACTCGCTCGAGCAGGACGAAGGCCACGTCGACCAGGACCGCCAGCAGGACCGACATCACCGCGCCGACGTACACCGCGGTCGGGAAGAAGTTGCGAAGCCCGTCGTTGATGAACACGCCGAGGCCCCCGAAGTTGTCGCCGATGATCGCCGCCACGGTGACGAGGCCGATCGTCGAGACCGACGCGACGCGCAGGCCGGCGACGATGAGCGGGATCGCGAGCGGCAGCTCGATGCGGAGCAGGCGCGCACGCGGCGTGTAGCCCATGGCGTCGGCCGTCTCGAGCACCTCGGGGGCGACCCCTGTCAGGCCCGCGACGATGTTGCGGATCAAGATCAGCTGCGTGTACGCGGTCAGCGGGATCAGTGCGGTGAGCGTACTCAGGCCGGTGATCGGGACGAGGGCCGCGAATGCGGCGATCGAGGGGATCGTGTAGAGGATGCCGCTGACGCCGATCACCACGGCGGCAACTCGCGGTCGGCGGGCGACGATGATGCCGACGGCCATCGAGATCGCCAAGCCGGCAGCGACAGCGAGCAGCGCCAGCTGCAGGTGCTGGAGCGAACGCCCGCCGATGTCGTCGAGATGGTCGAAGACCCAGGCCCAGTCCAGGAGTGGCTTGTCGCGCACGCCGGATCAGCCCACCGCCGGCATGCCCGTGCCGGACGGCCCCGCCCTCAATCGGCCCGCCTCCATCCGGAACCAGTCGCCGATCTCGTCGATGGTGAGCACTCCGGTCGCGCGTCCCGCCGCGTCGACCACGACGCCGGCAAGGGCCTGGGCCGTGAGCAGCATCGAGAGCGCGTCCCGCAGCGTCGTGTCGGGCGTCAGGACGGGGCTCGCCGGGACCAGCCCGGACGCCGTGACCGATCCGTCCCCGGTGAGCTGATCGGGATCGGCGCAGCCGATCGGCCGCCCGTCGTCGTCCACGACGAGCACGTACGGAAACGCGCCGGTGACCTTGTCGCGCACGCTCGTCGCCGGCTCGCCGACGCGGGCCGTCGCCGGCTCCCGCAGCCGCAACTGCCCGACCCGCACCAGCGAGAGGCGCTTGAGGCCGCGGTCGGCGCCCACGAAGCGGGCCACGAAGTCAGACGCAGGGTTTGCAAGGACTTCCTCCGGCGTACCGACCTGCGCGAGCCGGCCGCCCCGCTCGAGCACGGCGACCTGATCGCCCAGCCTGATCGCCTCGTCCACGTCGTGGGTCACAAAGAGGATCGTCTTGGCGAGGTCGCGCTGGAGGCGCAGGAACTCCTGCTGAAGCCGCTCGCGGACGAGCGGGTCGACCGCCCCGAACGGCTCGTCCATCAGCATGATCGGGGGATCGGCGGCCAGGGCGCGGGCCACGCCCACGCGCTGGCGCTCGCCGCCCGAAAGCTGTGCCGGATAGCGCGTGCCGTAGGCCGCCGGGTCCAGCCCGACCAGCGCGAGCAGTTCCTCGGAACGGGCGCTTCGCTTCGCGGCCGGCCAGCCGAGCAGCCGGGGTACCGCCGCCACGTTCTCGATCACGGTCTGGTGCGGAAAGAGACCCGTCTGCTGGATCACGTAGCCGATGCTGCGCCGCAGGTCGATGACGTCACGGCTCTCGATGTCGACCCCGTCGAGCAGGACCTGGCCCGACGTGGGCTCGATCAGGCGGTTGACCATCTTGAGCGAGGTGGTCTTGCCACACCCCGACGGGCCCACGATCACGCAGATCCGGCCGGCCGGCACCTTGAGCGAGAGGTCGTTCAGCGCACCGGGTGTGCCGGACCACCGGGCGCCGCTGTCGAAGTGCTTGGTGACGTGGACGAATTCGACCGTCGCGGCACGGCCCGATCCGCCTTCCGGCGTCGCCCCCGATGGGGCGGGGGCGATGGCGCTGGTCACGCGTTCTCGAGTTCGCCCGCGATCGCCCGCAGGATGAACTTGGCAGCTTCGGCGCTCTTGCCGCCCAGCCGCTGCCCGTCTTCCTGGTCCAATGCCACGCCGAGGTCCGCGAGCATCTGGTGCAACTCCGGCGTGCGACGCAGGGTGCCCATGGCGAAGGCCGCTTCAAGTCCGGTCACCGCGGCACGCGCGTTGTTCACGGCGTGCCCCTTCGCGTCGAGGTGCTCACGGAACGCCTGGCGGGCCGCATCGGCGGCAGGACCGCTGGACGGCATCAGTGCGACGTCAGGGGCGCGGGCAATTCGCCGATCTCGTTGAGTGTGCCCGGCTCACCGTTCGTGGTCGCGCCCACGCGGGGGTGTTTCGCCTGGAGCGCCCGCCACTCATGATCGAGGATGCTCATCGTGATCTCGTCCCAGTAACGGCCGTCGCGCCAGATGGCCTCGCGTGCGCGACCCTCGGCCACGAAGCCCGCCCTGCGGTAGGCGCGGATCGCGCGCTCGTTGAAGGCAAACACGGAGAGTGCGACGCGGTGCAGGTTGAGACGCACGAAGGCGTGCTCCAGCATCAGGCGCGTCGCGTCGCTGCCGTAGCCCTGGCCCCAGGCGTCCTTCTCGCCAATCGTGATGTGGTACAGCGCCGACCCGTTGTCCGGGTCGAGTTGGCTGAATGCGCAGCTGCCGATCAGGCGGTCCGTCGCGCGGATGTGAACGGCCATGGTGAACGAGTCCGACCCGATCACGCGCGCAGCGAAGAACCGCTCGATCTCGTCGGGGCGCATCGGGCCATCCTGGTAACGGGTCAGCCGCGACACCTCGGGGTCGGCGTACCAGCGCTTGAAGAGCACGAGGTTCGCTGGCGCGTGCCGCCGGAGGACGACGCGTTCGCCGACCAGGCGGTCCGGGGACCAGGCTCGCTGGTTCACGCGAGGGAAGGTATACCATCGCCGCCGTGCACCGCTGGAGCGAGCTCGCCGAGCGGGTTGCTGCCACCACGCGCACCTCAGAGAAGACGGCGCTGCTGGCTGACTACCTCCGGACTCTTGCCCCCGACGAGCTTCGTGCCGCCGCGTGGTTCCTCGCCGGGCGGCCATTCGCCGAGGCCGACCAGCGGGCGACGGGCCTCGGCTGGGCGACCATCGCCACGGTCGTGACGGACCTTGCCCAGGTGCCCGCGGGCGCGCTGGGGGAGGCGTACGACCGCTCGTCGGACCTCGGTCTGGCGGTGGAGGACGTCCTGCGACTCCGGCCAACCCAGCCTCCGCCCGAGGAGAGTCCGTCGCTGTCCGAGGTCGCCGCCGCCTTCGCGGAGATCGAGGCAGCGTCCGGGCCCGCCCGCAAGGGCGCCATCTTCCGCTCGCTGCTCGCCCGTTCGGAGCCGCGGACGGCCAGGTTCATCGTCAAGGTCCTGACCGGCGAGTTGCGGATCGGGCTGCGCGAGGGCCTCCTGGAGGCAGCGATCGCGCGCGCGTTCGATCGGCCGCTCGACGACGTGAAGTGGGCCGACATGCTGACCGGAGACGTCGGCGAGACCGCGTCCCTCGCGCGCGACGACCGGCTGTTCACGGCGTCGCTGCGGCTCTTCCATCCGCTCAAGTTCATGCTGGCCTCGCCTGCCGAGGACGCAGCCGAGATCCTCGCCCGGCTCGGACCCGAGGTCTGGGTGGAGGACAAGTACGATGGCATCCGCGCCCAGTTGCACCGCCAGGGTGACACCGTGCGGCTCTACTCGCGCGACCTGCACGACGTGAGCGGGCAATTCCCCGAAGTGGTTGCGGGCGCGCGCGACCTCGACTGGGACGGGATCCTGGATGGCGAACTGCTCGCGTATCGCGACGGTGTGGTCCTGCCGTTCCTGGCGCTCCAGTCCCGGCTGGGGCGCAAGCACCCGCCGGCGGCCGTGCTGGCCGAGGTACCCGTGATCTTCGTGGCGTTCGATCTGCTGGCCCTTGCGCCCCGGGCTGCGGGCGCGGCCCCGGAGCCGCTCCTGACGCGACCGCTCACCGAACGGCGGACCGCCCTCGAGGGCCTGGCCCTGCCGCTTGCGGACCACGGTGGCTCGTTCGCGCTCTCGGCGCTCGTGCGCGCCTCCACGATCGAGGAACTGGAGGCCGTCTTCGACGCCGCGCGCGCCCGCCGCAACGAGGGCCTGATGGTGAAGGACCCCGAGAGCGGCTATTCGCCGGGCCGCCGGGGGTACGGCTGGCTCAAGATGAAGAAGGCGCTGGCCACGATCGACTGCGTTGTGACCGGAGTCGAGGTCGGCCACGGCAAGCGCCACGGCGTCCTGTCGGACTACACGTTCGCGGTCCGCGACGAGGCGACCGGACGCCTGGTGACCATCGGCAAGGCGTACAGCGGGCTGACCGATGCCGAGATCGCCGAGATGACGGCCTGGTTCGAGGCCCACACGATCCGCCGGCACGGTCGCTTCCGCGCCGTGGAACCAGCGGTCGTGGTCGAGGTGGCGTTCGACGTGATCATGCGCTCCGATCGCCACGAATCCGGATTTGCCCTGCGCTTCCCGCGGATCGCCCGGCTGCGGCCCGACAAGTCGGCCGCGGAGGTGGACACGCTCGCCACGGTCCGCGAGCTGTATCGCGGCCTGCAGCACGGGGCCGAGCACCTGGTGACCGCCGGAGCGAGGAGCTCCGGCCCCGCCGCCTGACGGCGACGGTTCGATGGCCCGGGGGCGTCCCCGTGATGCCCGTCAGCGCATCGTTTCGGCCGGGCACCACTGCGCCTGCTCGTCCACCGCCGCGGTGACGGGGCATCGCCCGCGACCCTGCCCGCGACGCCGCATGGGACGGCCGGTGCACGCCCGCGCGCCAGCCACAGCCCTGCCCGTGCCGCCGAACGGGTCATGGCCAATGACCCCAATGGGCCGGTGCGCGGCGGCCCGAGGAGGGCGGATGCTGCGAGCCATGTACGACTATGGGAGCGATTTCGGCGTCCCCGCGCTCGTCGAGCACTACCTCACGCTCGTGACCGACTCACACATCGTGAGGGGCACGCTTGCCAGCCGACTCAATCGGATGAGCGACATCCTCAACCAGACCGAGCACGACTTCATCGTCGTGCGCAACGCGTCGCTGGAGGAGTTGGGCGAGCGTGGCGTGGCCGCCAGGGCAAAGTTCGCACAGGTCAACCTGAACACGCTGCTGTTCGCGGTCGCCGACACGACCGTGGAGCCGAAGCCCGAAATGCGCCTGCCGAAGTCCCCCGAAGACGCGCTGATCGTGCTGCCGCCCTTCAAGCTGCTCGGCCGGATCCACATCCTCGCGGGCAGCGAGCTGTACACCGCGCTCAGCGAGATGACCGGGCGCTTCATCGCGCTGACGGAGGCCTCGTACTGGTCGGATACTGCCGGTGTCAGGCCCACCACGGCCCCGATGGTCGCGTTCAACCACTCGCGGGCGCACATCCTGGCCCAGCTCCAGGAGGCTGAGGCGCCGGCAGCCACGACCGGCGTTCGCGAGGGCATCCCGCTCCGCCGCGAGCCCTGATGGGCCACGGCCGCACGATCCGCGGCCGACTATCGCTCGACCGGCAGGTCCAGCCGGTTGCCCCATTCTGCCCAGCCGCCGTCGTAGACGGCCACGTCCCGGTAGCCGAGCAGGCTCAGCACGAAGGCCAGCTTGGTCGCCTGCACCCCCGAGCCGTCGTAGCAGATCAGGCGCTGGCCTGACATCTCGTTCGCGCGCCGCAGCTGCTCGCGCAGCTCGATGGGACTGCGGAACCGCTGCGAGCCCGGCTCGTGCGTGGCCGCGACCGGGACATTGATGGCGCCCGGGATGTGGCCCAGCCGGCGGGCATTGCCCTCCAGGCCGCGGAATTCGGCGGGGGCGCGCGCGTCCAGCAGGCTGACCGTAGTGTCGCCAAGCAGGCCGCGCAGATCGGACGTGGTCAGCCGCATCCGGAGCTGGCCGCGCGGGTGGAACAGGCCGGGCTCCGGCATTCCCGGTGCGCTCGAGACCGCCCGGCCTTCTGCCTGCCACGCGGGGAACCCCCCGTCGAGGATTCGCACGGCCTCGAGACCGTAGACACGCATGCTCCACCAGGCGCGCGACGCGTACAGCGACAACATGTCGTCGTAGAGCACAACCGTGCTGCCGTCGCGAACGCCCACGCGGGCGAGCGCCGCGGCGATTTCCTCGGGGCCCGACAGCAGGAGCGACTGCCCTGCTTCCTCTTCGGACACGAGGTCGGTCGCCCAATCGAGATAGGCCGCGCCCGGGATGTGGGAGCGCCCGAAGAGATCACGCGCCGTCCCGTCGGGCCGCCAGCGCACGTCGATCACGCGGACGCCAGATCGACGCAGGTTCTCGGCGAGCCACTCCGTGGAGGCGAGCAACTCCGGTCGGGCAAAGCCGTTCACGGCGCTGCACCGGTCGCGTCGGTGGGGTCCGCGGGCATCATCGGTATCATACGAAGCCGTGGTCGGGCCCTTCATGCCAGACGAGGAGAAGCTGACCGCGATCCGCGAGCTGCTGCCCGCCACGGGCGCAGGGATCTACCTCAACACCGCGGAAGCCGGCCCGTTACCGGTCGAGACGGCCCGCGCCATGGCGGAGGTCGCGGACTGGGAGTTGCGCACCGGTCGCTCGCACCCGAGGTATCTCCAGGAGCGCGCCGGGCGGCTCGACGAGGCACGGGGCGCGCTCGCGGCGATCCTGCACGCCGACGTCGACAGCGTCTCGATCGCTCACTCCGCGACCGACGCGCTGGTCGCCGTCGTGATGGGCTCCGCGCCGGGCGCCCGGATCGTGCTGTCGACGGACCTCGACCCGGGCCTGCGAATCCGCCTGGAGGCGGTCGCTGCCGCCAGGGGACGCCCTGCAGCCGCGAGTCACGGGTGGTCCGTGCCCGCCGAGGCCGACCTCGTCGTTGTTCCCCACGTGACAGCTTCCGGTGCCGTGCTGCCCGTCGCCGAATTTGCCCGCGAATGCGCGGAGCACGGTTCGGCCGTCCTCGTCGACGGATCGCTCGCCGTCGGCGCGATTCGCGTTGACGTCGAGGCCCTGGGCGTGGCGGCGTACGCAGTGGACGTGCACCGGTGGCTGCTGGGGCCCATTGGGCTTGCGGCGGTCCATGTGCGCGGAAGCCAGCAGGCGGCGGTTCGCGGTGCCCTTGAGTCAAGCCCGTTCCACGGCCCATCGGTGACCGGGATGGCCCGCAGCGCCGGCTGGCTGGCCATGTACGTGGGCATCGACTGGATCACGAATCGGACCGTCGCCCTCGCGGGCCGCCTGGCGGATGCCCTCGCGGCCATCCACGGGGTCCACCTCATCACGCCCCGCCCGATCGGCGCCGGGATCGTCCAATTCCGCCTGCTCGACTGGGCGGCCGATCTGGCTGCCGACGAGCTTGAGCGCCGGACGTCCGCCATCCTCGGCATGGTGGACCGAGCCGGCCTGCGAGCGAGCGTCGGTGCATTCAACACCGAGTCGGAGCTCACGCGATTCGCCGACGCGGTCGCGCTGCTGGCCGCCCACACGCCAGAGACCCTGCCGCGCCGACCCACCCTGACGATTTTCCACGAACCCAGGTCGTGAGCGAGCCCCGGCGCGAAGTCCGGCGCCGGCCGTGGTGGGAGGTCCGCTGGCGGCAGTTCCGCAAGGCCCCCACGCCCGTCGTGCGGGCGGTGGTGAGCAGCCTCTCGGTGGCGTCTGCGCTCGGCCTCGCGTACCTCGCGTACGACGTGGCGCTGACCCGTGGCGCGGACCTGCCCGGCGGCGACCTGCGAACCCTGGCGGCGGCGATCTTCATCGCCGTGGTCCTGATCGCCGGCAGTTGGATCACGTATCTCGTCGTGCCGCAGCCCGCCCGAAGTGGCCGGCCGGGGAGCCGGAGCGGCTGGAGCGCCGCGCTCGGGCTGTTCGCTGCGGTGCCGATCGCCTACCTCGTTCTGGTCGTCGTCAGCCAGGTGCTCAAGCCGCTCCTCGTCTGAGGGCGGGACCGACGGGCCATGTGTCCGGCGCCGTCCGTACCATTTCCAACCGCGCTCGCTCGCTTGATCATTCGCGCGGCCGAACCTGCCCGACCGGAGCGCGACGGAGGCATCGAACAGGCGCGTGGACAAGCACGATTCCTTCCCGCGGCTGTACGGCGCGCCGGGCAACGTGCGCCCGCCGAAGCCTGTCCAGGACACTGACCGGCCGCCTAATCCCGACGACCTGCCGCTCGAGTTCGACAGGACGAGGGCCGATCGTCGACTGGCCGACGAACTCGCGCCGCGGCCATACCGCTATGCCAGCCGCCCGACGTCTCCGGAGCGTATCGAGGAGGACGAGGGCGAGCTGCGGCCCGCCAGCGTCGGCCTGCGCGGCCTCGCCGACCGCTTCCTCCGTGAGCGCAGCGCGCGCCCTCTGCCCGAGTTCCGGAAGCCGCCCGGGCGCGGTGTACGATCGGGGCCGGCGGGGGAGTAGCTCAGCGGTAAGAGCGGTCGTCTTATACACGACTGGTCCCTGGTTCGAATCCAGGCTCCCCTACCAGCGCGGCGCCGCCGCGGTCGTGCTCAGGACGTCACGGAGGCTCCGGCTGTCGCGGGGACGCCGACGGGATCACGCGTGACCCAGGCCAGCGAGCGGACGCGAGTCAGGGCGTAGTACATCGCCGGCCGAATCACCCCCATCTGAAGGAGGACCAGGACCGGCGTCAGCACCAGCCACGCCCCGATGCGGGCTCGCCAGCGCATCCCGGGCCGGGCAACGGCGTAGTGCAGCGTGTGGGCATACAGCAGTGCGACCCAGTAGGCCCACGCGTCCAGCGGCACGACGCCGCGACTCAGCGGAATGATCACCAGCGCATACCCGACCACGAAGGGGTAGGCGCTGAGGAGGAGCAGATTCCACGTTCTCAGCCACAGCGCCGGGCCCGACAGGTTGACCAGTTCCCAGCGCAAGTAGCGGAAGTAGCCCTGGAACCAGCGGGTGCGCTGGCGGAACATCGTACGGACCGTGGTCGGCATCTCCATCTCCACAACCGCCTCGTCGCAGGCGACGACCGAGCCGCAGAGCAGCGCGTAGTGCGTCAGTCGCCGGTCGTCGCCGTAGGTGCCGCTGGAGAGGTAGTCGGAGACATTCGCGAACAGGATCTCCGAGCGGTACAGCGCAAACGGCCCCGATGTCGGCGCCACCACACCCAGAACCGAGCGGGCCCGCCGCATGACGTGGTTGCCGGTCACGATCTTGAGGTCCGTGAGTCGCGTGAGCAGGTTGGCAGAGCGGTTCCTGACCACGCACAGTCCCGTGACGGCCTGGACATCCGGGTCCGAGAACGCACGCAGCGCCTGCTCGAGCGCGTTTCGGTCGACGATGGAGTCCGAATCGACCGTCAGGATGAACCGGGCGTGTTGCTCGCCTCGCAGCCCGTTCACCTGCGCGTGTCGCTTGCCCAGGTTCGCCTGGACATGCCAGACGACGCGCGGATGGACGAACACCGGCGCCGGGGTCCGCGACCCGTCGTCGACGACGTGGATCAGATCCGGCACCACCGTCCCGGCCAGCAGGAAGCGGATGCACGCGTGCAGCGTCGCCGGATCCTCGTTGTACGCCGGAGCAATCGCAACGACGCGTCCTGCAGGGACAGGCAGGTGGCTGAACGTGCGGCCGCGTGCCGCGAGCGCCAGGGTGAAGACGATCATCAGCGCAGCCGCGGTGAAGAAGACGTCCGCAAAGCCAAGCGGCCGGCTGCGCAGGTGGACGTGGAAGAGCAGAACGATCCCGACAGCCGCGATGACGGCTGCGGCACGCACCGCACGGGTATGGCGCATCGGGACGTTCGTGCCGGGGGCTGCGTGGGACCGGTCTACCGTCGCGCGCCGCGGAGGGCGCGACGACCGTGGATCCGGATCAGGAGGATGGCGCTGATGATGAGAATCGTCAGCAGCAGCAGGACGTGGTCGAGCCCGATTGCGACACCGGTCGCGACGGTGACCAGGGTGGCTGGTCCGGGTGCTTCGGCTTCGTACATCGTCGGGCGTCCTCGTTCTGGCGTCGGTCGAGCTGGGCTGGCACCAGCGTGATCGACGCGGACGCCTTCGAACAGACCCTCGAACGCACCCTGAACGCGTCTCCGAAAGTGCCGGCCTCGCATCACCCGAATCAACGAGACGGCTCGTTCGAGATCGCCGGGGACACGCCATCCCGGCCGAGCGGCCCGTCGGCCAGCCGCGGCCGCATTGCCTACCATCGGGGCGACGCACAGGCGCGACCGCGGAGGTGGGCACGTGGATTACTTCAGGGATCTCCGGGCCAGTCCGGTCACCGAAATCTGGGCCGGTGTCGCTGCGCGCACACTGAAGGAAGCGGGCGTCACGCTGGCCGTGCTCGAGCTCGCCGCTGGCACAGAGGTCCCGGTGCATCGGCACCCGAACGTGCAGGTCGGGGTCCTCGTGAAGGGGCGGATGCGATTCACGATCGGCGATGAGACGCGCGAGTTCGGCCCGGGCGGGACCTGGACCATCCCGGGCGACGTCGCCCATGGTGTGGTGATCGGGCTCGAGGACGCCGTTGCCATCGAGGCGTTCGCGCCCTCGCGCGCCGATTGGCACGAGCGCCCCGTCAGCGAGCCGCGGACGCCGATCTGGGCGGGAGAACCGGCGTGACGACGGACCTCGACGTCGTCGTCTCGGCGGCACCCCTCAACGGCGAGACCCCCCTGGCGCGGCAGGAGGGGCTGCTGACGCCGGTCGAACGCCACTACATCCGCAACCATTTCGCGATCCCACAGCACCCGGGCAGCCTGGTGATCGACGGGCTCGTCCGGCGGGCATCGACTCTGGGCCTGGCTGACCTTCGCGCGCGACCCGCGGAGACGTGGCTGGTGACCCTGGAGTGCGGCGGCAACGGCCGCCGCTTCCTGGAGCCCGCGGTGCCGGGGGAACAGTGGAGCATCGGCGCCGTCGGGACGGCCGAGTGGACGGGCACCCGCCTCGGGCCGCTGCTCGACGAAGCAGGTCTGGAGCCCGGCGCCATCGACGTGCTGTTCGAGGGCGCCGATTCCGGCACCCCCGCTGCCCTTGGGCGCGAGATCGCGTTCCAGCGCTCGCTGCCGGTTGCCTGGGCTCGTGACACGCTTCTCGCCTACGAGATGAATGGCCGCGCGCTGCCCCCGGAGCACGGGGCGCCGTTCCGGCTGATCGTCCCGGGCCGCTACGGGATGGCGTCGGTGAAGTGGCTGCGACGGATCTCGCTGGTGGCGGAGCCGTTCCGTGGCTTCTTCCAGGCCGACCGCTACGTCATCGACGGCGAGACCCTCGGCCCGATCGCGCCGCGCGCAGTGATCACCGCCCCTGCCGACGGCTCGGAGGTGCGCGCGGGGTCGACCGTCGGCATCCGGGGCTACGCCTGGTCCGGTGCCGGCCCGGTCACGGCCGTTGAAGTCAGCATCGACGGCGGGTTGACCTGGGCTGCGGCCGACCTCGGCCCCGCGCCGTCGCCGGTTGCCTGGCGTGCCTTCGAAGCCGCCTGGACGCCCGACCTCTCGATTGCCGGCGGTTCGGTTTCGCTGCTCGCGCAGGCCTCGGACGCGGCCGGCGGGCGCCAGCCGCTCGACCAGAACTGGAACTCCCTGGGCTACATGAACAACGCCGCGAGGCCCGTGACGGTCCGGGTCACGGGCTGAGACCTTCCCCGGCCGTGACGATGGCGCCATGCCATCGCGTCAGGGAGGTGTCCGCCGCGCTGGTCGCGACCGCCGTTGCGGGACCCTCAGTCGGCCGGCACCAGCGCCAGCGGCACAAGGATCGACCGCAGGAGCGCGACCTGGTCAGCGGTCAGGTCCAGCAGTGGCGCCCGGCAGTGCCCGCCGTCGAAGCCGCGCAGGCGCAGGATCGCGCGGTAGGTGGCGAGGTCGCCGACCGGGCCCAGCTGGCCGCGCGTGTAGAGCAGCTTGAGCGGCAGGATGCGGCGCCAGATCGTGCGGGCCAGGTCGAGGTTGCTGGCCGCCATGGCGTTCCAGAGGGCGACAGCGTCTGCGGTGGCCACATTGAGGATGCCGCTGGTCCAGCCGTGGGCGCCACCGGCCATGCCCTCGAGAGGCGCCTGGAAGCTGCCGTAGAAGACGCGGAATCCGTCGTCGATCTCGGCGCGGAGTTCCTGGACTTCATGCACGGTGGGGAACGTGCTCTTGACGGCGTGCGCCAGGCCCGCCTCGTAGAGCTCGCGGATCCGGGGAGCGGAGAGCGGCGGCGCGCCCGAGTTGGCCGGGTTGTTGTAGATCATGACCGGGATTGGCGACGCCCGGCCGACCTCGCGGAAATGCGCCATGACCTCCGCCTCGGTGGGGCGCAGGTAGTAGGGCAGGATCACGATGGCCCCGGCCGCACCGGCCGCGGCCGCGAGCTCCGTCAGGGCGATCGTCGCCCGGGTGGACGCCCAGCCGGTCCCGGCGATCACGGGCACGCGACCGCGTGCGGCGGCCACACCCACCTCGATGATGCGCCGCCGCTCCGCCTCGTCCAGGGTCACGAACTCGCCGCTGGTGCCGGCAACCACGACGCCGTGCGCGCCATCGGCGATGAGGCGGTCCAGGTGCGCGGCGGTGGCGTCCTCGTCGAGCCGCCCGGTGGCGTCGAACATCGTCAGGGCGGCGGGGTAGATGCCCGCCCAGTCAATCGCGCGTGCCATGGACCTCGCTCCTCCGTCTCAGCTGGTTCGGGCAGGCACCCGGTTCGGCGCCACGGGCCGGCCGATGCGCCGGAACAGCGCCCCCGACGCGGCATCGACCTGGGCGAGCAGCCGGGCTTCGTCCAGCCGGTTGAACGCGCCGTTCTCGAGGATCACCGCACCATCCACGATGACCGTCCGAACCGTGCGCGAACCGGCGGCATAGATGAGGTTTCGCACGAGGTCGGTGGTCGGCCGCAGCTCCGGCCGATCGAGGGTATGGATCACGAGGTCGGCCCGCTTGCCGACCTCGAGCGAGCCGGCCCGGTCCTCGAGGCCGGCTGCCCGCGCGCCGGCGCGGGTCGCCATCGCGAGCACATCCTCGGCAACCAGGCGCAGGCGGTCGCCGTGGGCTTCCCGGGCGGTGAGGAGGGCCAGGCTCGCCTGCCGGAACAGGTCGAAGGAGTTGGACCAGTTGCCGGAGTCGGCGCCGAAGGCGATGGTGGCCCCGCGCCGCCACAGCTCGGCGTGGCGCCCGTGGATGGTGCCGCCGTGGCCCCACAACATCGACGCGGCCGGCGCCCAGGCGACGCTTGACCCGGCCTGGAGCAGCAGGTCGCACTCCCGGTCGGTCAGGTGATTCGCGTGCCCGAGGGTCAGGTTCCGCCGCAGGATGCCGATCTCCGCGAAGTGGACGAGCGGATCGGTCCCGAAGCGCGCCCGGTCGGCGGCCGTGTCGGCCTCGCCGTAGGCGTGGTGCATGTTCAGGACCGCGCCGGCGGCGGTCGCCTGCCTGCCGGCCTCGATCAGCAGCTCGTCGCTGGCGGTACCGAAGCCGAGCACGGCGACGTGGCCCGTGACCAGCGCGTCCGGGTCCGCGTTCCGGCGCAGCTCGCCGCCCAGCCGCGCCAGTGCCTCATCCAGGTTCGCGGGTGAACGCCGGATGCGCCGCTCCGGTCGGGGCCGGTCCATGACACGGGCGTCGGCGAGCACCGCCCGGATCCCGACCAGTTGCGCGGCCTCCGCGGCCGCCGCCGGCGTGAGCACCGTGCCCGCCTCGAGGAAGGCTGTCGTGCCGCTGCGGATCATCTCCAGCGCGGCCAGGACGACGCCCAGGTACTCCTCCTCGTCGGTGACGGCGTCGTAGTACGGCCGCTCGACGGCGTCAAACACCTCCGATTCGGAGACGTGGTCCGGGACCGCGCCGCGGAAGATGTGGAACGACGCATGAGCGTGACAGTCGACGAGGCCCGGATGGACGGGCGCGCCCTCGGCGTCGATGGTCCGGCTTGCCCGGTAGCGGGCGGCGAGCGCCGCGTCCTCGCCCACCTCCACGATGCGCCGGCCGGCGATCGCGACCGCGCCGTCCGGGATGACCCGGGCGTCGTCGGCCATGGTGAGGACGTGCCCGTGCCGGACCAGCAGGTCGAC
>VGPE01000018.1 GCA_016875645.1 Chloroflexota bacterium | reverse complement strand
CCCGCGCCTGCATCGTCGATGGCAAAGCCGAAGCCGAGGCTGCGCAACTCCTTGACCTGGCGCTTGAGGGGCACGACGTCCGAAACGGCCTGCTGCTCCGTGCACTCGAGCGTGATCTGCTCGGGGGTCAGGCCGGCCTCCCGGACGATCTCGGCGAAACTCGACGGCTCGAAGCGTGGGTCAAGCAGACTGGCCGGGGTGAAGTTGATCGCGAGATGGATCGCCGGCTCGGTCCAGGCGGCCGAGATCTGGGCCGCCCGCGCCAGGATCAGCCGGACGATGAAGGTGTCGAGTTCGACCGAGCGATCCGTCCCGATCGCGGCCGCGATGATGGTCGACACGGACTGGGGCAGCATCGGCATGACCGGCCGGAAGAGGCACTCGAACTCGTAGAGTCGGCCGGAGGCGAGTTCCACGATCGGCTGGAAGTGGACCTGGTGGTTGCTCTTGAGGCTGAAGAAGTAGTCGAGCGTCTTGGTCTGGATCGCCTGCGTCGATTGCGCCATGCCGATCCGATCGGCGAGACCGGACAGCTGCACGGCCGAGGCGAGGGCCACCACGTAGCGGTCCACGATGGGCAGCCTGGAGTCGACGTTCACCAGGCCGTAGTCCGCGCCGTGCGCCGCTCCGGCCACCTCGGCGGTCACCTCGTCGGTCAGGTCGGTCGCAGGCGCAATGAGGCACGAGCCCGAATCGAGCTCGAGCTGGCGCGCCGTCGGCACGCGCACGGCGAGCCGATGGACGAACCGGATGTCCCGCGACCACAGGAGCCGTTCGTCGGTGGAGCGGCTCAAGGTTGGAAGGCGCACAGAGCTCCCGATCCCTACGGCGCAGGTGGAGTGCAGCCCATACCGTGGGCAGACCTGTGCCGCCGTGATCTTGCCTCCGCCGACGGTCCGGGCCGAGACGCCCGAGGGTCCCGGTGCACGGCCGCCGATGGCCCCGGTCCGTCCATGCACAGCCGGCGCCCCTGCCACGTCGGGGCGCCTTGCGCGGGCAGCCTCAGGCGAGGCGCTCGCCGGCCCGAACCGCCAGGTCCAGGCGGTTCTCCGGCGGCGCCAGCGGGCAGGCCCAGGCAGGATCAAAGGCACATGACGGCTGATAGGCGAAGTTGAAGTCGAGGCGGAGCGAGGCTGGGCGCACGCCTGGGCCCAGGTCAGCACTCTTGGCGCCGTCGAGCAGGTAGCGCCCGGCCCCGTAGGTCTCCCTCCCGTTGGTGCCGTCGCGGAAGGGCAGGAACAGGCCGCCCGCGTAGCCCTCCATCCAGTACACGGCGAGCCGTTGCCGCCCGACCGGGAACGGAATCTCGACCCAGCCGATTCGCTCGAAGCGCATGAAGCCCCCTGCGCTGACGGGCAGATCCAGGGGACGGCCCGCGCCAGCGGTCGGCCCTGCCTCGGCGTCCGGATCAAGTTCGGAACTCGGCTCGGGCTCAACGGTGACCTCGAATCGGAGGGCCGGGTCGGCGTCGAAATGGCGCGATCGGAAGCTGGCGCGCTGCGCCGCCGGGACGGGGGACTGCGGGTGCTCGCGGTACAGGCGCTCGCGCTCGGATCGCCAGTGCGCGAGAGCGGAGTCCGGATCGCGTGCGATCGTCGCGCGCACCAGGGCGTAGAGGTCGGCCATCTGACGGCGCCAGTCGGACAGGCTGAGCTGATCGAGCGAAGCGTTGGTTCCGGTCACTCCAACCCCGTACGATCTCGGAGATTGCGGAGGACAGCATGCCCCAGATCCACCTGCGCGCCGAGCCCGGCGATTACGCGCCGATCGTCCTGCTGCCCGGTGACCCCAACCGCGCCACGCTGGTCGCGGGGCTGTTCGACGGCGGCCTCGAGCGTGCGCGCCGGGTCACCGACCATCGCGCGATGTACGGCTACACGGGCACCTACCGGGGGGTGCCCGTGAGTGTCCAGACCACGGGCATGGGCACCCCCAGCCTCGCGATCGTGGTGGAGGAGCTGCTGCGCCTCGGCGCGCGGCGCCTGGTCCGGATCGGCACCTGCGGCGGCATCGGGCGCGGCATCGCGACGACCGACCTCGTGATCGCGTCCGCGGCGACGCCGGTCGACGGCACCACCCGGACCTACCTCCACGGCGACCCCTACGCGCCGGCCGCCGACTTCGGCCTGGTGCGCGCGCTCGTCGACGCGGCGGCCGCGCGCGGGGTCCGCCACCACGTGGGCGCGGTGGCCACGGTGGACGTCTTCTACAACAGCGATCCCGACTACGTGACGACGTGGCGCTCGCGCGGCGCGCTCGCGTTCGAGATGGAGAGCTCGGCGCTGTACTACCTCGCGGCCCGGGCGTGGGCGGCCGGCCAGGACGTCCGCGCGGCCACCATCCTGACCGTCAGCGACGTGCTGTCCGAGGAGATCACCCCCGACGATTCGTACCTGCCGCTCGACGCCCTGGAGCGGGCGACCAGGACGATGATCGAGGTCGCGCTCGACGCGGCGGCGACCACGCTCTGACCGGCGCGAGCCGGCCCGGGGAGCCGGGCCGACGATCATGAATCCCGTGCCCGTGGCACGATTCCCGGGCCGATGACCACGCCAGCCCGCGCCAGCCCCGGGCCCGCTGCCCCGCCGACCCACGCCTGTGTGCGCTGTGGCACGCCGATCGCGCTCGATCTCGCCATGTGCGAGCGCTGCAACCCCCTCGGCCTCGCGCAGCCCGCCAACTCCCAGGCGCACGGCACCGTGGCCCTCGGGATCATCATCGCCGTCGTCGTGCTCGCGGTCATCGCGCGAGTGGCGCTCTCCGGCGTCGGGCCCTTCAGCGGCTCCATCGCGGCCGTCGTCGCGCAGCCTCCGAACCTTGCGGTCACGTTCGCGATCCGCAACGACGGCAGCCGCGAGGGCGCCACCACGTGTCGGGTCTACGATCCTGCGGGAGGCGCGGGGATCGGCCCGCGCTCGGTGTTCATCACGAGTCCCCTGATCGGAGCCGGCCAGTCGCTGACGTTCTCGCGGCTCGTGACGGGCCTCGGCGACGTCGTGCGGCCGCTCGCAGTGGAGTGCACCGGGCCCTGATCGCTGTGGCCACCGCCGCGCGAACGCGGCGCATCGGCCCGATCGCGCCTCAGTCTGGGCGCCACCGGTGCGGCCGAGTCCGCAGATCCTCGAGGCCCAGGTCGTCGCACAGCGCCTCGAATGCCTCTCGCCTCGCCCCGCGCCACGCCAGATCGGATGGCGCCGATTCGGGCAGGGGCGCATTCGTTCGCAGCGTGGCGAGATCGAGATACAGCGCGGCCTCGTCCTCCATGGCCGCGAGCCGGGCTGCCAGGACAGCGGCGCCCCTGATGCCGGGCACGTCCCACTGCGAACCGCGCCGGGGAATCGCCGCCATCGTGCCGTACCGCGAGAGGACCGCGGCCGCGGTCTTGAGCCCCCAGCCCGGGATGCCCGGGTAGCCGTCGGACGCATCGCCGACGAGCGCCAGCAGGTCCGCGATGGACGCCGGCGGCACACCCCACTTGGCGCGCACACCCGCCTCGTCGTAGGTGATCCGGCGGCGGCGATCGCGCAGCACCACACGGGTGCCGCGAACGCACTGGGCCATGTCCTTGTCGGGCGTGCAGATCAGGATCCGGTCCACGGACGGTTCGTCGCCCCAGCGGGCCGCGGCCGTCGCGAGGGCGTCGTCGGCTTCCAGGTCCACCATGGACCAGAGCCGAAAGCCCAGCGCCTGGATCGCCCGCTCGGCGATCGGGAATTGGTCGAGCAGTTCCCGCGGCACCCCCGCGTCCGACTTGTAGCCGGCGAAGAGGTCATTTCGGAAGGAGCGAATGACCCGGTCGGTGGCGCATCCGATGTGCGTCGCGCCCTCGTCGCGAACCAGAGCGAGCAACGTCTCGATCAGGCCCGACACGCCGTTGAGCACCTGACCGTCGCGGCCGCGCACGGTGGGCCGCGGCGAGAAGTGCGCCCGGAACAGTTCGTAGGTCGCGTCGACGAGGTGCAGCTCCATCGTCAGCCCTGAGCGCCGGCGTCAGTGCCGCGCCGGCTCGATGTGGACGCCGGCCGCGGCCATCTCCTCGAGGGCCCGCTCGCCGTCGCCCGGCTTGAGATCCACCGCCGCAATCGCGCCGGCCAGCACCGTCGTCTCGAAACTCAGGGCCGCGGCATCGAGTGCCGTTGCGCGCACGCAATAATCGGTTGCCAGTCCCGTGACGACGACGCGTGTCACAGCCCGCTCGAGCAGGAGGCCCGCGAGTTCTGTCGGGATGGTCTCCTCCGATACCGGATCACGCATCGTGAAGCCCGAGTAGCCATCCTCGCCGAAGGTGCCCTTGCGCACGACCGGGCCCTCGACGGCCAGGTCGGGGTGGAGACGGGCGCCCCAGGTGTTCTGGACGCAGTGCACGGGCCAGGCGCCGCCGTCCTGTGCGAAATGGGGCGTGTGTCGCGGATGCCAGTCCTGGGTATAGACCACGAAGGCTCCCGCCTCGAGGGCGTCGGCGATCTGAGTGTTGACGAACGGCACGATCGCGGCACCCCCGCGGACCGCCAGGCTGCCTGACGGATCGGCGAAGTCGTTCTGGAGATCAACAACGATCAGCG
Source organism: Chloroflexota bacterium (assembly GCA_016875645.1). Taxonomy (GTDB): domain Bacteria; phylum Chloroflexota; class Limnocylindria; order Limnocylindrales; family CSP1-4; genus VGPE01. The sequence goes on along the minus strand of VGPE01000018.1, from coordinate 16,769 downwards.
CGGTCGAGCGCTCGTAGTGCGGCATCTCCGAACCCTACCGAGGTTTGGCTGCCGCTGCGCGGCGGGCTGCCCGTGGCGACCCGGTCGCGGGGTAGCTTCGGCTCGCGTGGGCGTCCCGTTCGTCAGCGGCCGCGGCCGGCGCGCGCTCCGCGCGGGAAGGCGGCCCTCCGCACGTGAGTCGGCCCGTCAGACCGCGGCGCCCTCGGTGGCCGGCGCCTTGGGCGCCTCCTCCTCGACGTCCAGTGCGGCCACGTGTCCCGCCGGCGCTGGACCCGGGGGCGAGGCGTTCGTCTCGATGTCGAGCAGGTAGCCGATCCCCTGGAACGTGCGGATCCGGCCAGCTTCGCCTGGCTTCGCGCCCAGCTTGCGGCGAATGCGGGAGACCCAGACGCGCAGGTACTGGAGGTCGTCGCGGTACTCGGGGCCCCAGACCTTGGTGAGGAGCTCGGTGTGGAGCACCACCTTGCCGGCGTTCCCCGCGAGGTGCTGGAGCAGCAGCCACTCGGTTCGGGAGAGCTGAACGAGCTCGCCGCCGCGGGTGACCATCCGCCGTTCGAGGTCGATCTCGATGTCGTCGACGGCGATGACTCCGGCACCCGGCGCCGCGCCGGAGGAGCGGCGGATGACGGCGCGCACACGCGCCGCGAGCTCGTCGGGATGGAACGGCTTGGCGATGTAGTCGTCTGCGCCGAGGTCGAGGCCCTTGGCTTTGTCGGACGTCGAACCCTTCGCCGTCAGCAGGATCACCGGCACCGGCCTGCGCTCGCGCAGCTGGCGCATGACCTCGATCCCGTCGAGATCGGGCATCACGATGTCGAGCAGGACGATGTCCGGCCGGACTTCCTCGGCTTTGGCCAGCGCCTCCGCGCCGCCGCTGGCGGTGATGACGCGGAAGCCCTCCTCGCTCAGCGCGATGGAAACGAGCTTCGTGATTCTCGGCTCGTCGTCGGCGACGAGCACCAGGGGCTGGGTACCCACGCGTGCCACTCCTCCCATGGTCTCATGGTCCACCGCTCCCGGGTCGTTCCTCGTCGGCCCGCCGTCCAGGATCCGCGGCTGGTGTGACCGTGAGCGATGGCGCAACGGCGGGCTGGTGACGGGGTCGGTGCCGATGGCTGCCAGGCCGGTTCTCGGAGCGATTCGCTTCAGGTTGTCACGTCGATCGCGACCGGTCGCCGAACGCGATGCCTCGCTCGGACGTAGTCTCCCGGAACGAGCTTGCCGCTCGCGCCGGCGAAGCCGGGCGCGAACGTTGCGGGGGCATTGCAGATCATGGACGGCGACATCTCACGTCCGATCGGCTACCCTCTGCTCATGCCATTCCGAACGACCGACCTGCACGACCTGGAGATCGCGCGCGAGGTCCGGATCGAGACGCATGCGCCGCGGGGCGGAGACGTGCATTCGACCATCGTCTGGGTGGTGGTGGACGGAGGGGAGGTCTTCGTCCGATCGGTCCGCGGCGAGCGGGGTCGCTGGTATCGCGAAGCCATGGCCCACCACAACGTCACGGTCGATGATGACGGGCGACGACTCGAGACCGTCGCCATTCCGGCGGCAGATCCGGAGACGATCCGACGCGTGGACGCGGCCATCAACCGCAAGTACGCCAATGATCCGGGTCACTCGTCCATGCTGACCCCGGAAGCGCAGAAGGCGACCCTTCGGCTGGAGCCGCGCACGCCCGGCGAGGACGCTCTGCAGGCGCCCGCCTACCTCGGCAGCGTCGAGCCATTTGAGCTGCACGGCCACCCGATCGAGCTCGGCATCATGGACTCGGGCGCCCCGATCGAAGCCGACGTCTACCTCCAGCCGCGCAAGCCGGCCTGAGCCGGCGCCACTCTCAGCGGAGCGGAACACTGGCGGTCGAGGACCTCGCACCACCCGGTGCACCCCGGTCGATGTATGTCGACGAATTCAAGCAGCAGTTGCCGGACATCGATCCGGACGAGACGCAGGAGTGGCTCGACTCCTTCGATCAGCTCGTCGCGACCGAAGGGGAAAGCCGAGCGCGCTTCCTCGTCTACAAGCTGCTCAAGCGTGCCCGCCAGCTGCATGTCGGACTGCCGCCGCTCACCCAGACGCGGTACATCAACACCATCAGCCCGGAGCAGGAGCCGTACTTCCCCGGTGACGAGGTGCTGGAGCGCCGGATCCGGCGGCTGATCCGCTGGAACGCCGCGGCCATGGTACTCCGCGCGAACAACACCTTCGCCGGCATCGGCGGCCACCTGTCCACGTACGCCAGCTCGGCCAGCCTCTACGAAGTGGGGTTCAACCACTTCTTCCGCGGCAAGGCCGCCGACGGGGGCGGGGACCAGATCTTCTATCAGGGCCATGCCGCGCCGGGGATGTACGCGCGAGCGTTCCTCGAGGGCCGCCTTTCCGAGCAGGATCTCGACGAGTTCCGGCGTGAGGTTCCGCCGGGTCCCGGCCTCAGCTCCTACCCGCACGCGCGGCTCATGCCCGACTTCTGGGAGTTCCCGACCGTCTCGATGGGCCTCGGTCCCGTCAGTGCCGTCTACCAGGCACGCTTCAACCGCTACCTGCACAGCCGCGGCCTCAAAGACACCTCGAACCAGCGCGTCTGGGCGTTCCTCGGCGACGGCGAGATGGACGAGCCCGAGTCCATCGCCGGGCTCTCGCTGGCGGCGCGCGAGGGACTCGACAACCTGACGTTCGTCGTCAACTGCAACCTGCAGCGTCTCGACGGCCCGGTCCGCGGCAACGGCAAGATCATCCAGGAGCTGGAGGGTCTGTTCCGGGGCGCGGGCTGGAACGTGATCAAGGTCATCTGGGGCCGGGAGTGGGACGAGCTGCTCGCCCGTGACGTGGACGGCGTTCTCGTCAATGAGATGAACGAGACGCTCGACGGCGAGTTCCAGAAGTTCTCTGTGGCGGGCGGCGCCTACATCCGCGAGCACTTCTTCGGCCCCGATCCGCGGCTGCGCAGGCTGGTCGAGCACCTCACGGACGACGACCTCGCCCGCCTGCGCCGGGGCGGCCACGACTACCGCAAGGTCTACGCGGCCTACAAGGCTGCGACCGAGTTCACCGGCGGGCCAACGGTGATCCTGGCCAAGACGATCAAAGGCTGGACGCTGGGCGCGGGCGTCGAGGGTCGCAACGTCACGCACCAGACCAAGAAGATGTCCGAGGCGGAGCTGCGCGTCTTCCGCGACCGGCTCGAGCTGCCGATCCCGAACGCGAAGCTCAAGGAGGCGCCCTACTTCCATCCGGGCGCCGATTCGGACGAGATCAAGTACCTGCTCGAACGGCGGCGAACGCTGGGTGGCCCCCTGCCGCACCGGGTGGTCCGTGCCCCGGCCCTGCCGCCGCTGCGCGACGAAGTGACGACGGAATTCCCCAGCGGATCCGAGATCCCGGTCAGCACCACGATGGTCTTCACCCGGCTGCTGCGGAACCTGCTGCGGGACCCGGTCATCGGCCGACAGATCGTGCCCATCATCCCGGACGAGGCGCGCACCTTCGGGATGGACCCGCTGTTCAAGGAAGTGGGGATCTACTCGGCGCTGGGCCAGCGCTACGACCCGGTCGATTCGGACCTCGTGCTCTCCTATCGCGAGGCGACCGACGGCCAGGTGCTGGAGGAAGGGATCACCGAGGCAGGCTCGATGGCGTCGTTCCAGGCCGCCGGAACTGCGTACGCCACGCACGGCCTGGCGATGGTGCCCTTCTACATCTTGTACTCGATGTTCGGGTTCCAGCGGACGGGAGACCAGATGTGGGCGTTCGGGGACGCCCGCGGCCGCGGGTTTGTGATGGGCGGCACGGCCGGTCGGACCACCCTGATGGGCGAGGGGCTTCAGCACGACGATGGCCATTCGCACATCCTCGCGGCCACGGTCCCGAACATCCGCGCCTACGACCCAGCCTTCGCGTATGAGCTGGCGACGATCGTCAAACGCGGCATCAACGACATGTTCGGGAAGGGCGAGGACGTCTTCTACTACATCACGCTCTACAACGAGAACTACCCGCAGCTCCCGATGCCCGACGGGGCAGAGGAGGGGATCATCCGCGGGCTGTACCTCCTGCGGCCGGCACCGGCTTTCGAGCGGCCGACCGGGCGCGCGCGGCTGCTCGGGTCGGGGTCGATCCTCCAGCAGGTAATCGCGGCCCAGGCACTGCTTGCCGAACGATTCGGCATCGCGGCCGAGGTCTATAGCGCGCCGTCGTTCCAGCAGCTGCGCGCCGACGCGCTCGAGGCGGAGCGCTGGAACCGGCTTCACCCCGACCAGCCCGAGCGCGTGCCGTACGTGGCACAGGTCCTGGGGGCGGACGGGGGGCCGGTCGTCGCAGCCACAGACTGGATGCGTGCCCTGCCCGACATGGTCGCCCGCTGGCTGCCGTGCGACTACGTCTCGCTCGGCACCGACGGCTTCGGCCGCAGCGATACGCGCGAGGCACTGCGGGCCTTCTTCGAGATCGACGCGCCGAACATCGCCGCAGCGGCGCTTGTGGCCCTTGCGCGGAGCGGCGCGCTCACCCCGAAACGGGCAGCCGCTGCCGTCACCGAGCTTGGCCTGGACCCGGAGCGCGCGGCCCCGTTCGTCATCTGAACGCGGCGGCCTCGTTCGTGGCCTTCGCCCCGGCCCTGGCTCAGGATGGGTTGGGCGTTCCGCCGAAAGCTGCGGCCTTCTGCCGCCCTCGTGTCAGCAGGAGGACTAGCCCGCCGATCACGGCTGCGGCCGCCTGGATCGCCAGCCACCCGAGCAGCCCGTAGAGGACGAGTCGCGGCGCGTCGAATGCGCCCTCGACGTCGTCGAGCGCAACCGTGTCCGCAAGATTCCGGCTGAACCGGCGCACCTGGTCGGCCAGGCTCTGCAGGTCGCCACGCAGGCCGGAGGTGGCCGCGCCGGTGCCGGCGATCGTGTCCGCCGCCCGTTCGAGGTCGGCCGCCAGGACCTGGGTGTCGGCACTCACCCGCGTGAAGCCGGTGGCGACGTCCGCGAACGGCTGCTGGCCGAAGATCTGCAAGGACGCTGCCTGCGCCACCTCGTCCGCGGCCGCGGCCAGCGAGCGGGTCATCGTCGCCGCGTCTCGCGCCGCGGCCGCGGCGTCAGCGATGACCGCGTCCACCGACTCCGTGCCGGTGGCGGCGTTGCCGATGAACCCGGCCGCCGTGTCCAGGGTGAGCACGATCGTGGTCCGCTGCGCGACGATCGTGTCGACCAGCCGGTCAACGCCGCGGAACGACGCCGAAACCAGGCTCGCGCCCGCGACCGCGAGGACGATGCCGGTCACGCCGTACAGGACCAGGCCAAGGCCCAGCCAGCGTCGCAGGGACGATCGCGCGTTGCCCGGGCTCGTCACGCTCGCGTCATTCTGTGCCGAGGCAGGAACTGACGGAACCGAACGGACGTGCCGGTCGTCTCAATGCTCATCGCGGCCATGATGCGCCGCTGACGCGCCCCGAGGAGTCGCCAGATGTCTCGTACCCTCTCGATCACGATCAGCTCCGCAACCGTCCGCTGGGCGGCAGTGGCGGTCGGGGTCGGCATCCTCGGCCTCGCCCTGATCGGCCCCAACGGAGGTCCGCGAAACGCCGTGGCAGCCGAAACGGCCACCCCCGAGCACACCATCTCGGTGACGGGCATCGGACGCGTCCTGCTCCGGCCCGACACGGCCGACGTTCGCCTCGGCGTTGTCGTCCAGCGTCCCACGGCCACCGAGGCGCGTGCCGCCGCGGCCACGGCCATGACCGCCGTGGTTGACGTCATCCGCAAGGCCGGAATCGCCGACGCCGACATCCAGACCTCGTCGCTCTCGCTCCAGCCGGTGTACGACTACAACAAGAACTCGACGCCGCCGCCGCTCGTCGGCTTCCAGGTGGTCAACACCGTGAACATCGTGGTGCGTGACCTGGCCAAGGTCGGCCGCCTGGTCGATGACGCGATCGCGGCGGGCGCGACGTCGGTCGACGGCGTCACCTTCCGGGTCGACAACCCGACGGATGCCGAGGCAAAGGCCCGCAAGGCAGCCGTGGACGATGCCCGCGCGAAGGCCAACGCGCTCGCGTCGGCGGCCGGCGTCTCGATCGTCGGCGTCAGCGCGATCTCCGAGGTGAGCGCGCCCATTCCGTACCCGCAGTACGAGTCGGCGAAGGTCGCGGCCGACGGTGCCGGGACGCCGGTCCTGCCGGGCACCACGGAGATCTCGGTCAGCGTCTCGATCGTCTACCGCATCGGCTGACCGCCCCTCGGCGACGGCAGGCCGTTCCTCCTCGCGGCCTCGCTGGCCCGGTCCCGGATCGCCCGGGGCCGGGCCTCGCCGTTTCCGGGCAGCGGCGCTGGCACCCGGGCGCGGGATCGTCAACGGGCGACGATCCGGTGGATCCCGCCGCCAGCGATGTCTGCGACGTACAGCTCTCCGTCTTCGCCTTCCCCGAACGTCACGACCGCCAGGCTGCTCTGGAGGACCACCGACACCGGCGGTGCCGCGCCCGCCAGCGGGTCGATCGCCCGGAAGGTGCCGCTGCATGCGTCCGCAAAGAGGTACCAGCCGCGGAGCGCCGGCGCCTGTCCACGATGGACATAGCCGCCCGTGACCGCGCAGTCGCCGTCGCGATGGTCGTACACGGCCACAGGCGCCACGTAGCCGCCGGTGTCGCACGGGTCCTCGACGTAGCAGTCGCGGCCCTCGAGGAGGTTCCAGCCGAAGTTCACGCCGTTCGCGGCCTCGTACGGGAGCGCGTCGATCTCCTCCCACCCGCCCTGGCCGACGTCGCCGATCCACAGGTCGCCCGTGTCGCGATCGAAGCTGAAGCGCCAGGGGTTGCGCAGCCCCGTGGCGTAGATCTCGGGGTGGGCGAGGTGGCGTGACGCGAAGCGGTTGCCGGGCAGTCCGTACGGGCGGTCGCTCTCGCGGCCGTCGACATCGATGCGCAGCAGCTTGCCCAGCAGCGTGTCGAGGCGCTGGCCCATGTTGAGCGGGTCGCCGGCACTGCCGCCGTCACCCGTCGCGATATAGAGCATCCCGTCGGGCCCAAAGGCGAGGCCGCCGCCGTTGTGATTCGGGAACGGCTGCACGACCTGGAGCAGGATTTCAACCGGACGGGGATCGGCCAGGTTCGGATCGTCGTCCGAAACGCGGTATTCGGCGATCGCGGTGTTCCCGCAGAGGTCCGTGTAGTTCACGAAGAAGCGTCCGTTGGTCGAGTAGTCGGGGTGGAACGCAAGACCGAGCAGCCCGCGTTCGCCGCCTGAGGTGACGAGGCTCGAGATGGTCAGGAACGGCTCCGCCAGCAGAACACCGTCCGCGACGACCCGGATCCGGCCGGCCTGCTCCAGCACGAACAGGCGGCCCGAGCCGTCACCGGCGTTCGCGATGCCGATCGGCTTGCTGAGGCCGCCGACGACCTGCTCGAGCGAGATCGTGGGCGGCTCCCGCGCGATGGAGGCATCGCCGACGACTCCGGGCCGCGGCGCGTCCGAATCCGGACCGGCGACCGTGCCCGGGCCCTCATCGACCTCGATCGGGCATGCGACGGGTTCCGGGGTGGCCGATGGCTCGGGAGTAGGTTCGTCGCTGGGCTCGGGCGTGGGATCAGCGGTCGGCGGGGCGGTCGCCAGTTCGGTTGCCATGGGCGTCGGCGCGTCGGTCGCGGGCCCATGGCTCGCGTGGCTCGGCGAGGGCTCCGCCGACAGGGCCGGGGAGACGGGGCCGGACGCGGGCCCAGGCGAGGTCTGCGTCGTGCCGCAGGCGGCGACGATCACGACCAGGGTGGGCAGCAGAAGGCAACGCAGCGTGCGAGGGATCAACGTGGCAGCCATCCTAGCCAAGTCCTCGATCCGAGGCCGCGAACGACCGGGGACGCACCCTGGGAGCACGTGTGGGCTTGATGAAGTCGGCCGCAGGCGGCCCCGATGGAGGCGAGATGGAGGCACACGAGGTGTCGGGCCTGCTCGAGTCCCGGGCGGTATCGGGTCGGGCATACCTTGAGTTCCAGCGCTCGGCTGATCTGAGCACCGGCCTCTACGTGCTGCCCGCCGGCGGCGTCGACCCGCAGGACCCGCACACGGAGGACGAGATCTACGTGGTCCATGCGGGCCGCGCGATGATCCAGGTCGGCGGCGAGGATCGACCCGTCCGCGCAGGCTCGGTCGTCTTCGTGGCAGCCGGCGTCGAACACCGCTTCCACACCATCGAGGAGGAGTTGGCGGTCGTCGTGGTCTTCGGTCCGGCCGAGGGCTCGCGGGGGCGAGAGGGGGCGGCGAACCCTAGGCCCGGGCCCCGGTGAGCGCCAGCACGGCGTCCCGCAGGCCCACGGCCCGCAGCGCGGACGTGCCATCCTCGTCGTGGCGAAAGAAGACATAGACGTCCACGCCGGATGCCACGAACGGGGCGATCCGGCCTGCCCAGGCCGCCAGGTCGGCTTCCGAGTAGACCGTGCGCCGGAGTCGGACGTACAGCCGGTCCCCGGTGAGGTCCAGGGGCGGCGGCTCGGGATCCTCATCGAGATCGGTCGCGCAGAGTGACGCGTTTGCCGCACGAAGGAGGTCGTGGACTTCGTCCACCCGCCACGACGGGTGCTGGAACTCCATCGTGAGGGGGACGGCCTCCGGCCACGCGGCCAACATGGCGGCCAGGCGTGCCTCGTCGCGCTGCATCGGCTCCGGAACCCGGAACAGGACGGTGCCCAGGCGCGGCCCGAAGGCCGGCAGCGGTTCGGTCAGCCAGGCGATTGCGGCGATGGGGTCGCCGCGCAGGGCGCGAACGCTCGACGCCCGCTGGGCCTTGACGCTGAACCGGAAGCCCGGCGGCGTGTCGGCCACCCAGCGGGCGATCCGGTCCGGCGACGGACGCTGGTAGAACGTGTTGTTGAGTTCGCAGGCCTCGAGACGCGCCGCGTAGGCGGGCAGAAGTCGGTCGGCGCGTGTGCCGGGCCGATAGAAGCGCGGAGCCCAGTCGGGGTAGGCGAAGCCGCTGGTCCCGGTCAGGATGCGGCCAGGACAGGATGCGGCCAGGACTCTGCCCCGGAGCCGCTTCGATCGGGATGCGCTCAGCAGTCGGGCTGGCCGTCCGGCGAGCCAGGCGGGATCACCTTCGCAAGGGCGGCGCGGATCGCGTCGAGTTCGTCCGCGCTGAGTTTCGCGAGGAAGTGCTCCTCGATGCCGCGCAGGTGGGTGGGGCCCGCGCTGCGAACGCGCTCCAGGCCGTCAGCGGTGATCGCGGCGTAGGAGCCGCGGCGATCGGCGGCGCATTCGGCGCGACTCACGAAGCCGGCCGCCTCCAGGCGGTCAATGCGGCGCGTCATGCCGCTCCGGCTCAGCAGGACGTGATCGGCCAGTTCGCTCATGCGCTGCTTTCCGCCGGGGGCAGTCGCGAGGTTCACCAGCACGTCGTAATCCGCGAGCGAAATGAGTCCCTCGGCCTCGAGTTCCGCCTCGAGGCGGCGCGTGACGGCCGCATGGGCGCCGAGGAATGTCCGCCATGCACGGATCCCGGGGCGGCTCAGATCGATCTCGAGTGGGACTGGCGCTCGCGTGAGGGTGTCGGTCATTCGGTCATCCCGCGATCACGCGTGTCACGATGGTGCTCAACCGGTCTTCCGCCGACGATCGTTGCGATCGCAACAAGGATAGCACGCGCGGGAACGTCGTGGACGACAGCATGCGCGGCCGGGCGCGCGAGGGCGGCCCGGATTCCGCATTGACACTGTCGGCGCTGGGGGGTATCAACTAGCCCCACGGCGGCCGATGCTTTCGCGTGGTCACGAGGGTCGCAGCCCGCCGCGGACGGGAGTAGCCCATGTCTCAGACCCCTGCCGGCGCACGACCGACGGGCATCACGATCCTTGCGGTCCTGTCCGCCATCGGCGGTGTGCTCACCATCCTGGTCGGTCTCGGGCTGATGGCGGCCGGAGCGGTGCTCGCGTCGGCCGTGGCGATCGGCGGACTCGCGGCGATCTTCGGGATCATCTTCATCGTCATCGGCGCCGCCGAGCTGGCGTTCGCGTACGGCGCGTGGACGCTCGCCCCGTGGGCCTGGATGCTGGGCATCGGCCTGATGGTCGCGTCCCTGGTGGTCACCATTGTCCAGATCGTCCTGGGCTACCAGTCGATCTCGAACTCGATCATCGGGATCGCGATCAACCTGATCATCCTGTACTACCTCGACACCCCGGACATCCGACGAGCGTTCGGGCGATCGCCTGTCAGCTGGTTCGGCGGGTTGACGAACCGCAAGGGCTGACCGGAGCCGCCAGCGCGGCGGCACCACCACACCATTCCCTGGAGGGCGCCGCTGAGGGGTCGGCGCCCTCCACTCCCTGGAGGGCGCCGCTGAGGGGTCGGCGCCCTCCACGCTTTTCGGCACGAGACGTCCGGGCCGGCCGGTCGCGGTCAGTCGACTGTGCGCGTGTAGCCGCACACCGGGCAGACGGCCAGGCCGCGTGCGCGGTCGACCTCGAGGTAGGTGCTGCAGCCGTTGGTGCGGCAGAACAGCCGCCGGGAGAGCCTTCGGATGCGCCGGCCGGCGTCGGAACGAAGGGGAAGCGCGCGGGCGCGCATGGTTCGGGTACTCATTTCCAGGTCCCTGTTGTGGTCCCGCAGGACGGATGCTCCACGGTCGAATCCGGACCGGAGCGAACGGACGGGTGACCGCTGCGTGTCGCGGGAGCCTGGGTGAGGTTGCTCAGACCTGCGACTGCGCGGCGGTGACGAGGATGAGCATGCGGTGGATCGGCAGTGCTGTCAAACGGCTGTACTCGTCCGGGTCAGGCGCTCGCCAGGTCCCGCAGCAGGTCCAGCGCGCCGCGGGCGATGACCTCGCCGCCGCCCGGTGCGACGTAGCGCCATCCGCCGTTCACCTCGTAGGCGCCCTCGGGGAACGCCTCCGCCGTCGGCACGTACTGGAGCGAATTGTCGTCATAGGCGGTCACGATCGTCTCCGCCACTGGCGATCCCTCGCGGATCCGCAGGCTGAAGTCGACGAACTGCTCGCCGGGAAGGCTGACGAGCGCCAGGTCGCCCGCGCGGGCCGCCACGACGCGCGGCTGCCAGCCGTCAGCGACCTGCTGCGCGAACACCAGCCGGTCACCCACCTCGTGAGCGCGCGCGATGTCTTCAGTCGCCGCCGCCGCGGCGAGCTCCGCCTTCATCTGGGCGATGGATGGCAGCGCGTCGAGCGGCGTCGCGACCCGGCGGGCTGCCACCTGCAGCGGACCGAGCTCCACCGGCGTCGCGGTGGAGTGCGCGGCCACGATCCCGTCCGCAAGGCGCGCGCCCATCGCGTCCTGGTCCTCGCGCGGGGTGCCCGCGATCCACTTGCCGGTGCCACAGTTGCCGCCGCAGCCCTGGAGAAAGACCATGGGCGCGCCGGTGGCGTGCTCGACAGCTCGTCGCGCCGGCCCGACGAAGTCCGGCGACAGCCAGGCACGGACGTTGCCGCCGAGCGCGGTCGGATGGCAGGCGTAGATCGCGATCGTGCCCATCGACGAGCCGTCCGGGGCGTCGATTGCGACCACGTGCGCGTCCGGGTCGATGAGGCCTTCCGGCAGGTCCCGCAGCTCCGCCGACTCGGGGCGCCCGTAGCGATGGACGGTCTGCCCGTTGAGCTTCGGTCGGCGGTTGGCCGCCACGCGCACTACCCGCCCGTGGCCCACCCGCACCGCTCCGACGGGCGCAAGCGCTGCCACCGCGTCGCGCGCCGCCGCCGCGGCGGCGTCACGGACCGCGTCCACGTACGCGGGTTCCGAGTTCACCAGCCCGAGCGGCCGCAGCAGCCGGTCCAGCGCTGACGACAGGTACGGCGCGCTGTGCGTGTGGGAGCTGTTCGCCACGACCGTTTCGGGGTCGACCCCGGCAGCGGCGCCGATCGCCTGGCGGATCGACCGATGCGTCTCCTCGAGCAGCCCGCACAGGTCGAAGCCGGCCGCGACGAACCGCACACCGGTGGGCGCGTCCTCCAGCGTCAGGACGCTCACCCGCAGGGGCTCCCAGATCTCCGCGATCGGGTTGGCGGCCCCGCCGAGCGAGTTGGGGTGCCCGATCGGAGGCGTGATGTCCCGCCAGGCGAATCCCGCTCGCAGCATGGTGGGCCGCGGGTCACCCACGGTCAGCCCTGACAGGCGACTCGGCCGGAATGCCGCGCCTCCCACCGCCTGGATCGGCGCGGACTGTCACGGGCCCCGCGCAGCGGCGCGCACGCGGTGAGGGGCACTGCCTGCCGAGTTCGCGTCGCGGAGGGCACGCGGCGATGCCTCGCCGGGGGCTCGGGGTCCGCCCCGGTCCGGTCGTCCTCACCGGCGGTATGCGGCCTCCAGTTTCCGGAAGGCGGCCGCCGTCTGGTCGGCCTCGCGCCGGGTCCATGACTCGTGGACCTCGATCAGCACCAGTGTTCGTGCAATCCGCTCGACCGTCGGGTGGTGGTAGTCGCGCCACTCGGTGCGCCGGCCGAGCAGCTCGAACCCGAACGGCCAGCCCGAGGTGCCGAAGGTCTTGCGCTCCCGCCAGAACTGGAGCCCGTAGACGATGGCGTTGCGGTAGCCGGCCGAGGCGGGGATGCCCTCGGCCACGAGCGCCTCAGCGAACCGCCGGTTGTCCACGGTGAGCCGCTCGGTGTCGACGTAGAACATCGCCGACCAGGGGTTGATCTCCACGCCGGGGAGCGCGCGGACGGGCCGGACCGTCTCGAGGTCCCTGATTCCCGCGAAGATCCCGGCCAGTACGTCGCGCCGGCGGGTCATGATCGATTCCAGCTTGCCGAGCTGGACCCGGCCCATCGCGGCCTCGATCTCGTGCATCCGGTAGTTGAGCCCGATGCCCGTGTTCGTCGTGGCCGCCTGGCCGAACGGCTTGCCGCGATCGGCGAATCGCTTGGCTGCCCAGTAGATCGCCTCGTCATTCGTGGCGACCATGCCGCCCTGGCCGCCCGCGACCATATGCTTGCCGCTCATCAGGCTCATCGCGCCGATGTCGCCGAACGGCGCCGAGCGGCTGCCGTTGAGGGTGGAGCCGTGCGCCTGCGACGTGTCGCCGATGACCGTGAGGTTGTGCTCGCGGGCGATGGCGCCGATCGCTGCCATGTCCGCCACGTAGCCGTGGATCTGGGCCACGATGATCGCCCGCGTGTAGGGCGTCACCGCCGCCCGCACACCCTCGGGCGACATCAGGAACGTGTCGTAGTCGTGCTCCGCGAAGACCGGGATCAGCCCGTTGAAGAGCAGCGGCATCACGGAGCCCGGGTCGGTGAAGGACGAGACGATCACTTCGGAACCGGGCTCCAGGTCCAGCGCACCGATCGCGGCGTGGATCGCGGCGGTCCCGGCCGAGACGCAGGTCACGTGCTTCACTCCGAAGTACGCCGCCAGCTCCTGCTCGTAGGTGTCGACCTCGGGGCCGTCGTAGCGGTCGAAGGCGCCGCCGTCGGTCATTCGCCGCCGGAACACCCGGTCGATCGCCTCGAGCTCGGTCTCGTCGACCTGGATGCGCGCCGGCATGGGATCGCGGCGGATCGGGTCGCCGCCGTCGATGGCAGGCCGGGCAATCGAGGCGGGCGTGGTCATCGGGATCCTCCGGATCGGACACGGCCGGCCCTTGGCCGGCGTCGGTCGGTCGGCCGATGGTACCGCCGGCGACCCCCGTCGATCTGCGCACGGGCAGGGCCCCGGCACACGGGCCCATGTGCCATCCTCACGAAGAGACGGAGGGGGGATTGGTTCGTCCCAGGCGCACCAGGCCGATCAGCACTCGCGCCGCCGCACGGCCGTCCGATCGGTCCGCGGCCGGTCGCATCAACGCGCGCGATGTCGCTGCCGCCGCACGTGTCTCGCAGTCGACCGTGTCGAGAGTCATCAACGGCAGCGCCAACGTGCGGCCGGAGACACGAATGCGCGTCGAGCGGGAGATGGCAGCCCTGGGCTACATCCCCAACGCGGCTGCACGCAGCCTGATCACCCGCCGGACGCAGATGCTGGGCCTCGTGGTGTCGAACATCACCAATGGCTTCTACCCGGAGATCATCGACGCGATCACCTCGTGCGCGCTCGACCACGGCTACACGGTCCTGGTCGGGAGTGCCGGCGAACGGCCGGAATCGCAGGCCGCGTACCTGCGGCTCATGGCGGAGCAGCGGGTCGACGGAGTGATCCTCACGTCCACGTTGTTCGGCGACGCGAGCGACCTGGCCGCGCTGGTCCGGACGGGCCTGCCGATCGTGCTCGCCAATCGCGTCTGGGCCGATCTGCCGGTCGACGGGGTCTCGCTCGACAACATCGCCGCGGGCGAGGTCGCCACGAACCACCTGATCGCGCACGGCCGAAGCGCGATCGCCTATGTCGGGGGACAGGCAGAGACGGCCACCGACCAGGGCCGCCGGGCCGGATACGAGCGCGCCCTGCGTGCGGCACGGCTGCCGCCGTTCGCCGTGCCCTATGTTCCCGGCGCGTTCACGCGCGAGCACGGCTACGACGCGACACGGCGGCTGCTCGACGCGCGCCGTCGCCCCGACGGCATCGTGGCGGCCGACGATACGATCGCGCTCGGCTGCCTCGACGCTCTGGCCGAGGCCGGCGCCGACGTCCCGGGCCAGGTCTCTGTGGTCGGCTTCGACGACATCCCGGCGGCCAGCCTGCGCCCCGTCTGGCTCACCACCGTGAGCACGGCCGCCCGGGAGATGGGCACGCGAGCGGTCGAGTTGCTGCTCGAACGCCTGCGTGGCCGGAGCGAACCGCCGCGCCGCGAGGTCCTGCCCGCCGAGATCGTGGTTCGCGGAACATGCGGGCCGCATGAGGCGCCCCACCCGTCGCCCCGTCAGACATCGCTGTCGTCGCGCCGTCCGGCGCGCCAGCACGCCCGGGTTCCAGCGCTGATTGGAGGACCCTCGTGATCGTCGACACGCATGTCTACACGTTCCGCGCGCCGGACCATCCCGCCGGCCACACCTCCGCGGCCGAGCATCTGAAGTACTGGCAGTTGGGCTATGCCGGCCACCACCAGCCGGCGTACTCGACGCGCGACCTGCGGCCCGGCGACGCCAGCAAGTTGATGGACCCGCGCCCCGACGACCCGTGGCGCCTTGCGAACCGGAACTTCCGCGTGGACCGGACCCACGGCCGCATGGTCTGGACCGTCGATGGCGAGGACTTCACCAAGCACTACTTCCCGCCCGGGATCATCGAGTTCAGCGCCGGCCAGTGCATCGGCGAGATGGACTACGCCGGCATCGACTGGGCACTGATGCACGTCGACCAGACGCTTGACAAGGACAACGCCTTCATGGCGGAGTGCGTCCGCGCGTACCCGAATCGCCTGCGCTCCATGGCCATCGTGGAGGAGCAGTTCATCCCGACCGATCCGGACCGCGCGATCGAAGGCGCCCGCCACGCGATCCGGGACCTTGGCCTGCACGCGCTCAAGATCATCCCGGACTACGCGTACCGGGTGACCGACTCAACGCGCTTCGACGAGCCGTCCTGGACGCCGTTCTGGGACGCCGCCGCGCAACTCGGCGTGCCGATCTTCTTCACGCTCGGCCCGGCCGCGAACGATCCCGACACGCGCCAGGGCTTCGTGGACGTGCTGTGGGCGCTGCGCCGCTGGTCGGATCGCTACCCGGACGTCCCGGTGAGCATCACCCACGGCTACCCGTGGCGTGCCTATGTTGAAGGTGATCGCCTCGTCATGCCGAAGGACAGCTTCGCGCCGCTGCGCGACAGCCGCATCCACCTCGAGGTCAGTTTTCCCATCCGGATCGGCGACCTCATCGACTACCCGTACCGCGGCTGCTGGGCAGCGCTCGAGCAGATGGTCGACGAGATCGGAGCCGACCGGCTGATGTACGGCACGGACATGCCGTTCCAGAACCGGTTCTGCACCTATCGCCAGTCGCGTGACTGGGTCGAGAAGTACCTGCCCGAGCGGATCGGCCAGGCCGCGGTCGACGCGATCATGGGCGGCACCGCGGCGAAGTTCCTGGGGCTGCCCGGCGCAAGGTGAGGATCCAGACCGTCCTCGGGCCCATCGACCCCGCGTCGCTGGGCCCGACGATGATGCATGAGCACACGTTCTTCGACATCGAGTCGCCGCCGGGCTCGTAAAACGCCGTCGTCTCCGACGCGGCGCTCCTCGCCGACGAGGTCGCGGCGTACGGTCGGGCGGCAGGCGCCGGCGCGGCCATCGTCGACCTCACCGTCGAGGCGATCGGCCGCAACCCGGCCGGCCTCGCGGAGCTGTCCCGCCGGTCAGGCGTCCACATCGTGATGGGCGCCGGCTGGTACCGCCGCGAGTATCACCCGCCGCAGATCGCCTCCACGTGGACAGACGATCTCGCGGCGCAGCTGGTCCGCGAGTTCACCGATGGTGTCGGAGCGACCGGCGTGCGGCCGGGGATCATCGGCGAGCTCGGCACCGGGCGCGGGCCGACCATGACGCCCGGCGAGGAGCGGGCCTTCCGCGCCGCCGCGCGCGCGCAGCGACAGCTCGGCTGCTCGATCAGCACCCATACCACCCACTACGGCGAGCTGGCCCTGGCCCAGATCGAGCTCCTGCGCGAGGAGGGCGTGCCGGTCGAACGGATCGTGATCGGCCATCTGGGCGAGCTCAGCGGAGCCGACGACGTCCTCGCGATCGCCGAGACGGGGGTCTTCGTGCAGGTCGACCATGTCGGCCGCGCCGGCGGCGGCATGATCGACGACCGTCAGCGGGCGCGCAACGTGGCGCAGGTCGTGCGGGCCGGCCGCGCCCGGCAGGTCACGCTGTCGATGGACATCTGCGCCAACTCCCAGATGCGCGCACGGGGCGGAC